>JBEAYO010000061.1:0-11174 GCA_041159285.1 Bacteroidota bacterium
TATTTTAATGAAGGCCTGTGCATCCCTTCTCCCTTTCTCTGATTTTATGACTTGCGCCCTGCGAGGACAAAAAATTTATGATAATTATCGCTATTTTTACGCTGCCCAAGGCGGCGGGTCTGGCATGTGCCGCTGGCCTCAGCGCTCGGGTTCGCAATAATTGTGGCGCCGGCACTGGCCCGACCCTGACGGAGGGGCGACCAAGCTGGTGGCCTCCGATGTCGGGACAAACAACAAATAGCAAAACATGGAAAAAATATTGGTTGCAAACCGCGGCGAAATATCCCTGCGCGTCATGAAGACTGCCAGGCACATGGGAATAAAAACGGTCGCCGTCTATTCAGAGGTTGACAGGAACGCTCCCCACGTCAGATTCGCGGACGAAGCCGTTTGCCTTGGACCTGCGCCCTCCATCAAGTCTTATCTCTCAACCGAAAACATCATACAGGCAGCACTCAGACTAGGAGTTGACGGAATTCATCCGGGATATGGCTTCTTAAGTGAAAATGCTCAGTTTGCTAAAGCCGTGAACGAGGTGGGTATTACCTTTATAGGACCCTCGCCTTTTTCCATTGAAATAATGGGTAGCAAAATTGCTGCCAAAAATGCAGTGCGGGCTTACGATATCCCGATGGTGCCCGGCACCGACCAGGCTGTCACCAGCCTGGAGGAGGCCCGTGAGATCTGCCAGAACACCGGATTCCCCGTATTGATCAAGGCCTCCGCCGGCGGCGGCGGCAAGGGAATGAGGATTGTGCGGGAGGCCTCCGAGCTGAAATCTCAAATGGAAAGGGCTATCTCCGAGGCGACTTCTGCCTTTGGCGACGGCTCCGTTTTCATAGAAAAATACATCGCCTCCCCACGGCACATAGAAATTCAGATTCTGGCAGATTCCCATGGCAATGCGGTGCATCTCTTCGAGCGGGAATGCAGCATTCAGCGCCGGCATCAGAAAGTGGTGGAAGAAGCACCCAGCAGCTTTGTGACCCCCGCCATCAGGGCCGCCATGGGCTCCGATGCCGTGAAAGTCGCCCACGCCTGCCGCTATACCGGCGCCGGCACGGTGGAATTCCTCATGGATGAAAACCGGAATTATTATTTCCTGGAGATGAATACCAGGCTGCAGGTCGAACACCCGGTGACGGAGCTGATCACGGGCCTTGACCTCGTGGAGCAGCAAATCAGAATCGCCAGGGGGGAAGTCCTGGCCTTCAACCAGCACGAGCTCGAGATCAAGGGGCATGCCCTGGAGCTGAGGGTTTATGCCGAAGATCCTGCCAATGGCTTCCTGCCGGGCACTGGCAGGCTCGACATTTACCAGCCCCCCTCGGGAACAGGCATCCGGGTGGACGATGGCTATGAAGAGGGGATGGAGGTGCCGATTTACTATGACCCCTTGCTGGCCAAATTGTGTTCCTGGGGAGAAAACCGGGAGGAGGCCATCCGCCGCATGTCGATGGCCATCGACCGCTACCGCGTAGAGGGCGTGCCCACTACCCTGCCCTTCGGCCGCTTTGTATTGTCCCACGAGGCCTTCGTCAGCGGCAACTTCGACACGCATTTCGTCGAGAATTATTTCACGCCTGAGGCCATGAAGAACCTGGACAGTGCCGAGGCCAAGGTGGCTGCCCAGTTTTCGCTGTGGTATTATTTGCAGAAAAAGCAACAGTTGGTCGTTCCGGAGCATTCCGGCAACAGTTGGTGGGAGAACAGGTGAGGTGCACAGCCGCCGATGGTTCACCTAAACTTAAACAAGCACTTAACTACACCAGTGAGCTATGCCAAGAAAGACGCACATGTACAAGGCCGGTTTTCGCGCCGTGGCGGCGCTGTTCATCTCCTGTGCACTCCTGCTGTCATCTTCCTGCCTGGATAGCAAGCCCGGCAACCGGAAAGCGGAGACGCTGCCTGAGCCGCAGTACAGCAATGGGCAAGAAGAACTGCCGCCGTCCTTGCAGCACCTGCTCTCAGATTACCATCGCTACTTTGAGGATGAAATGCAAGAGACAGGAACCCCGGGGGCAGCCATCGTCATCGTCAAAGATGAAGAAATCCTCCTGAGCCGGGGCTATGGCGTCCGGGAGTCCGGGACTGCCGATTCGGTGGACATCAACACCGTCTTTCGAATAGGTTCTCTGTCAAAGGGCTTCGCCGCTGTGCTCACCGGCATTTTCCAGGAGCGCGGCTGGCTGTCCTGGGAAGATCCGGTGCAACAGTATTACCCTTCGTTTTCCCTGAAAGACCCCCAGCAAGCCACGCGCATCAAGATATGGCACCTGCTGTCCCACACCACGGGTATGCCCTACCATGCCTTCGACAACCTGTCGGAAATGGGCTATGACCTGGAAACCATTGTCAAAGAACATTTCCCCAAGGCCAGCCTTTACTGCAGGGAGGGAGAATCTTATCGCTACCAGAACGTGGCGTTCTCCGTCATAGAGCCGGTGCTGGAAACTGTCTCGGGAAAAAGCTATCCCGAACTCCTGGATGAATACATTTTCAAGCCGGGAGGGCTGGGTAGCGCCTCCTGCGGGCTGGAGCCGATGCTGTCCGGCGGCAATGTTGCGCTGCCTCACCGGCGGGGCGGCACTGGCTATGCCCCGGACAAGGTCTCTGCCCGGTACTACGACCTGGTGGCTGCCGGCGGCGTCAATGCCAGTATTTCCGACATGGGTGAATGGCTCCGCCTGCTCATGGGGGCCAGGCCCGAGATCGTCGGCCAGAAAACCTTGACGGAAATTTATTGCCCGGTCGTCGGGACGGGAACGGAAAGACGGATTTTCGCGGGATGGGTTGAGCGCAACCAGGCACACTACGGCCTGGGCTGGCGCGTCTTAAACCCCGGCAACGACACGATTATCTATCACGCGGGTTATGTCAACAACTACCACAGCGAAATCGCCTTCAGCCAGCGCGACAACATCGGCATCTGCGTGCTCTTCAATGCCAACTCCCCCATGAAGCGGGCCTGCATCCGGAAGTTTTTCGAACTTTGGGAGGAATGCCGGGATGAGATGAGGGCGCCACGGCTCTGAAGCTCATCTTCCGTACCCCAATCTTGCAAAATCAGGAATAAAAAATCCTTGATTCTCCACAGTTTTGTTTGTGTTAAAAATTGACGCTGCTCTGCAACTCCCATTGAAAAGGGCGCGGGGCTGCACGCCGCCGACCGCCCTTTCCAGGAGGTGAGCAGCGCCTGTCACATCACTGTGATTTTGGGTGTTTGACGCTTGGGAAAACTACCGCATCATTCCCGCAGCTTCCCGGATCGCCAGATCCAGAAAACGGAAAAACAAGCCACGACGACAAATGCGGTGGGAAGGCTGAAAAACTTGGCGATGAAGCCGATCATGGCGGGGCCTCCCATGAAGCCGATCATGGCGAAGGTGTTCATCGTTGCCAGGCCTACCCCCTGGGCCATGCCGGGAACCCTGGCTGCCGCGGAGTACAAGACCGGCGAGCCGATGGACACCCCGGCCCCCACGAATGCGAATCCCAGCAAGGCCAATGCCGGGTGCGGAAACAGCACCGCAAGCAGCAGGCCTGCCAGCACCAGACTCCCTCCCCCACGCAGCACGGATTTGCTGTCATACCTGCTCAAGAGCGCATCTCCCAGAAAACGCCCGGAGGCCATGAAAAAAGCATAGACGGAAAATCCCCAGCCTGCCAGGAACTGCGGGGCTTCCACGACATCCCGCATGTAGAGCACCGACCAGTCCGTCATCGTGCCCTCTGTGATATTGACGCAAAGGCTGAGGCTGATCAAAATCCAGAGCGGCTTATTCGGCATCACCAGTCCACTGCGTGGCTTTTCCGCTGCCTTCCGGGAATCAGCCGGCAGGTCGCCTGGTACTTCCGACATGGGCTTTTTCGTCGCCAGGGCAACCCCCAGTTCGAACAGCAGCAGCAGCAACAGGCAAGTGAACGGGCTGAGGCCGTTGCCGGTCAGCAGGGCGGTGACTGCCGCCCCCGTCATGGCCCCTGCGCTCCACAATCCGTGGCAAGCCGACATGATCCGAAGGTCTTCGTGTTGTTCCAGGAGGGCAGCGCAGGTGTTCATGGCCACGTTGAGACAGGAATACGTGGCTCCGGCCAGGAAGAGCAGGGCTACTGTCAGCCAGAGCTGGGACACCAGGAAGAGCAGGGCAAAAAAGGCTGTGCTGAGGACCAGGGAAGTCAGGGTGATATTGACTGCTCCGAAGCGGTGCAGCAGTGGCACGGAGAAAGGATTCATCAGCGTGACGCCGGCCGGCATCGTCAGGAGGAAGAGTCCCAGCTGTCCTTCGTCCAGTCCGAATTTTTGCTTCACAAAGGGAATCAGGGCGGCCCAGGCGCCGAGAATGAGGCCTGCTGCAGCGAAATTAATGCCTGTGGCCCGGCTTACCCTGTGTTGCCGGAATATCGCGAGATGGGAGATCATAGGAAAGATAGGTGTGGTTGTGCCAGGTCGCTCAATCTGCCGAGCGCCTTGAAATCCTAATTGGGTTTTATCACCAGACCCGGACACCCGTTCCGCCGGTGCCGATTGTACCCGGAAAGGGTGTTCGGCCACTCTGAAATAACCCTTGTGGCTTTCTCAATAGTTCAAGTGCGCTTTTGAAATTCAATCCACCGGGGCTGATTGGCTCCCTAAAATTCCAAGGAGCAGAGCTGCGCCCCGCGCCCTTTCTGAACGAGGGTATCCCGCCGAGGGGTCTGTAAAGACGGTCCCAAAAGGATGAATGTAGTCTGTCTCAAAAGACTTGCCGGGTCACTCTGCAGGTGCCGATCAGCTGCCTAATGACCTGAAATCCCCCATCCTCCGTGGTTTGACATCGCCAAACCGCGGCGGATGGGGGATTTCAGGCGCGAGGGCTTCGCCCCGCGCACTTTTCAGGATGAGGCACCTCGCAATTACGCCTTTTGAGACAGCCTCATTATTTCATCATGCTGCTGCCCGGATTACTGAGACTGAAGCGGCACGTTTTCCACGCCGCTGCCGCTGCCTACCAG
Organism: Bacteroidota bacterium; assembly: GCA_041159285.1. Taxonomy (GTDB): domain Bacteria; phylum Bacteroidota; class Bacteroidia; order Chitinophagales; family Saprospiraceae; genus UBA6168. The sequence goes on from JBEAYO010000061.1 coordinate 4,993, forward strand.
GAAGGTGGCAAGGATGCAGAGCACGAGAAGAGAAACTGCCAGGATCCAGGTGATTTTTTCGATGAGATCGGCAGACTTGGCTACGCCAAACATTTGCGTGGCCTGTGCCCCGCCGAAGGTGGCGTCAACACCTCCCCCCTTGGGATTTTGAATCAGGACAGCTGCGATAAGCAGCAAAGCGATGACGGCAATTACGATGCTCAGAAATACCATTTTTTCCTATTTAAAGTGATGATGTTACCAGTTATCGAGGCCTCTGAGGCCTGTCTGGCAGTCCTCCGGGGCGGCCTGCTATTTACATCTTGGACTTCAATTCCTCGATTTTGGCCGCAAAGAAAGCTTTTTTTTCCGGATTTTGCAAAATCAGTTGCTCATACATGGCGATCGCCTTGTGAAAATGGCGCTGCAATTCCAGCACGCGGGCCAGGGTTTCGCTGGCGATGCCCATGTCGCTTCGTACGCTTTTTTCGGCCAGGTGTTGCGCCTCACCGGCCTCATGGCCCTGCGAGTTTTCCGCAACGGTCTCTGCAGGTTCTTTTTTATGCCGGCGCGCGGCCACCAGTTGGTGGGGATCCAAGGGATGCAGGCCCAGGCGGGTACTGTGCTGCCAGCTGCGGAAACTGGACTTGGGAATCGGCATTGGCTCGGCTTCCTTCGCATCCATTTGCCCGCTGCTTGCTTCAACCTGCTCGCTTGCCGGTCCCGGAACTTCCATCCCGTGACCGGCCTCAAAGTCCTCCTTTTCCCGTTGTGCTTCGGCCTCAGGCATGGAAGGCTCGTTTTCCGCGATTTCTGCTTCTAAGGAAATTTCGGGGCTTCCGGCGCCATTGTCAAACTCGAAGACGAAATCTGCATGGGCCGGCACGCTTGATGCTTCCCCATCTGAAAGGTCATCTGAAAAACCGGATTCCTCGCCCGGTGAGGAGGTGAAATCCAGGGGAAAGGCCAGCGGCGCCTCCGCTTCGTTTTCCGCTTCGTCCGGGCTGGCCGACATGAATTGCGCCCTTGGAGCAAGCTCCTGCTCGGAAGTGTCGGTTTCTTCTGCGAGTTGGAATGAAAGAGTGGACAAGTCCTTCAGCTCGAGGAAGTCCTCCGACAACTGGTAATGCTCCTGTTGTTCCGCGGTGCGGGAAAATTCCTTCACCAGTTGCCAGAGTTTGCGGCGGTCAGGCACAGCGATGGCGGCCATGGAAAGGTTGCGATCCTGGTCCTTGTGTTTCTCCTGGATGCTTTTGATGAGGAGCAGGTAGCGCAGATTGGGGGAATAGGGGTATTGCAGCACCAGGCTCTTGAGTTCCTGATAGCTGATTTGATACAGCAGGGAAGGATTTTCCAGGTATTTGTGAAAATTTTCGAGATTCATTGGCCTAGCCGCAGTTGATGTACCCCGTGGAGCAGTCCTTTGCGCCGGGGGCGTAAAGGGTGCTCATCGGTTGCACCTTGCAAAAATAAAGGCTTGGCAATACATTTTCAATTATATTATGATAAAATACGCCAATATTCAAGCGCTTGTGTTTTTTAAAAAGGATATCAATTGGGCGATGGCCTTGGCGCGGTGGCTGATGTTGCTCTTTTGGGCGAGGTCCATTTGCGCGAAAGTGAGGTCAGCGCCCTCGGGTCGGAAGATGGGGTCGTAGCCGAAGCCCCCGGTTCCTGACTTTTCTTTTTCTATGATGCCCTCAGCCACTCCCTCGAAGGTGTAGGCCTTGCCATCGAGCAGCAGTGCGATGACGGTTCGGAAGCGGGCACTCCTGTTCTCAAGACCCTCCATCTTCCTGAGCACGAGATCCATGTTGGCCTGGGGGTCTTTCTCCTCGCCGGCGTAGCGGGCCGAATGAACGCCGGGTTCGCCGTTCAGGGCGTCTATTTCCAGGCCCGTGTCTTCGCTGAAGCAGTTGACGCCGTATTTTTCATAGACGTAGCGGGCCTTTTGCAGGGCATTGCCAGGGATGGTTGGCGTGGTTTCAGGCAGTTCCTCGGTGCAGCCGATGTCCTGCAGGCCGCCCACTTCGAAGTCGTGGCTGAGCAGGTGCCGAACTTCTTTCACTTTATTGGGATTGCCGGTGGCAAAGATGAGTTTTTGCATGAGCTGGATTTATCAGGCGAACATTTTTTTCAAGGCTTCCCAGAGTGGCTTCTTGAGTTCCGGGTTTTGCATGATTTTGGACAAAGAATGGGCGAAGAGCAGGGTTTTGCCACAGAATGAGAAGGGTTGATAAGGGGGTGCCAGCAGGTTGTATCCCAGTTTTGCCGGTGGCACGCCGAAGCTGATGAGTTGGGCAAAGGGGATTTTCTCTTGCAATCCCGACATCCAAAGTTGTTGGTTGGGGTCGAGGCTGATCTGGCAGGTGTCTTCAGCTGCCTGGAGTTGAACTGCCTGAAGGATTTTTGTTAAAAATAATTCGAGTTCCGGGTTTTCCGCCTCGGCCGATACGATCACGAGGCCTTTTCTGTTGTTGCCTTTGATCTTTGACGGCAGGTCATCGCTGACCGGTATGGCCGGGAAGTCGAGAATGCCGCTTTTTTGTATATCGGATGGTTGGAGCATGACAGCTTGGTTGTGACGGTTTGTGCTGCAAACTTCCGAAAAATACCATGACAAAAACAGGGCTTATGCTTACCTTTGGGCAAAATATCAAAATCAGCATGAAAATTTCCGTAACCAAGTCAACCAACTCAGGCCTCCACACGGTAAACTTCAATGATTTGCCCTTCGGAAAAATCTTCTCCGACCACATGTTTCTGGTCGAATACCAGGACGGAGCCTGGCACAACCCAAGAATCGAACCCTTCCATAACTTCAGCCTTCACCCGGCCACCATGGCCCTCCACTACGGACAAGCCATCTTCGAGGGCATGAAAGCCTCCAAGAACGCCAGTGGCACTCCCATGCTCTTCCGCCCGGAACTGCACGCAGAACGCCTCAACAAATCAGCCCGCAGGATGTGCATGCCGGAACTGCCGGAAGACCTCTTCCTGGAAGCACTCCGGGAACTCATCAAATTGGATAGCGGCTGGATTCCGCCCCAGGAGGGCAGCGCCCTATACATCCGTCCCACCATGATTGCCACGGACGGATTCATCGGCGTAAGACCCTCCCAATCCTATCTTTTCTTCATCATCACCTGCCCGGTGGGCCCTTACTACTCCAAGCCGGTGCGCCTCTGCGCGGAGACGAACTACGTCCGCGCGGTGGAGGGCGGCACCGGAGAGGCAAAGGCTGCCGGCAACTACGCCGCCGCCATGCTGCCCTCCAGGCTGGCCCAAAACAATGGCTACGACCAGATCCTCTGGCTCGATGCCAAGGAGTTCAAGTACATCCAGGAGAGCGGCGTGATGAACATCTTCTTTGTCATCGATGGAAAAGTCCTCACACCTCCCCTCTATGGCACCATCCTGGACGGCATCACCCGCCGCTCCGCGATAGAACTGCTCAGGGACGCCGGCTATGAAGTCGAGGAGTACAATCTCACCATTGACGAGTTGGTGGCGGCCTATCACAACGGAAAACTGCAGGAGGCCTTTGGCACCGGGACGGCTGCGGTCGCCTCTCAGATCGAGGCCATCGCCTACAAGGACCTGGTCATGGAACTGCCCAACGGCGGAAACGGCAAGGTCGGCCAGTTCGTCAAGGAAACCATCAACCACCTGCGCTCAGGTGCCATTGCAGACACCAAGGGCTGGACAGTCCCTATTGGATAAATGGCAAACTGATCAAATCAGCACATTCAGCGCGACATGAGGACAAACGCACCGGACTTTCTGGTCATCGGACACCTGTGCCATGACAAAGTCCCCGGGGGGTATTCGCCCGGGGGAGCCGTGGCCTATGCCGGTCTGCAGGCAGCCCGCCTGGGATACAAGGCCGCAGCGCTGACCAGTTTCAGCGACGAATTCCAATTTGCCAGCCAGTTCCAGGAACTGGAACTCGCCGTCGTGCCGGCCGAACAGACCACCGTATTTGAAAACATCTATCAGGGCGGCGAGCGAATCCAATACCTGCATCAAAAAGCCCTGGACCTGAGTGCAGCCTCGCTCCCGGCGGCCTGGCGGCAGTCTGCCACCGTGATGCTGGGGCCCATCTGCGATGAAGTAAGCCTTGACTTTCTGCAGGCCTTCGACAATGCCGTCATCTGTGCCTGCCCGCAGGGCTGGATGCGCTGCTGGGACGAGCAGGGCCTCGTCTCTACCAAGCCGTTTTCCCGCTGGCAGGAACTGGCCGCAGCCGACATCATCTCCATGAGTGAAAGCGATGTGGCCTGCGACTGGAGCCTCATTGAGCATATCGCCAGCATGGCCAACATACTGCTGGTGACCCGGGGCTCCGCTGGCGCCGTGGTCTTCCACGACGGGCAGCGGCAGGACTTTCCGGCATTTCAGGCCCGGGAAACAGACCCCACCGGGGCCGGCGATATTTTTGCAGCCGCCTTCACCCTTCACTATGCAGAGAAGAGAAGCGTGCCAGCAGCAGTCAATTTCGCCCACGCCGCAGCTTCCCTGAGCATAGAGGGGACGGGAATGTCTGCCATTCCAAGCCGGAAAGCAGTGGAAAAACGGCTGGCGCAATTTCAGTTGAGCGTATGATCTTTCTCCTTACTTTGCAGCAAAGTGTCACCTTGCTGCTATCCCTGGCCTACGGTATCTCCCTGGTGCTCATCGCGGTCTTTTGCCTGGTGCAGTTGCTGCTGCTACTGACTTTGCTGTCTGGCCGCCGGCAGGCGGCCGGCCGGACAGCGGCGGCCGGCGGTGCACTCCCCATGGTCACCGTGCAACTGCCGCTGTACAACGAGCCCTTTGTCGTTGAAAGGCTGATAGACAAGGTCATGCAGCTGGATTATCCAAAGGACCGGTTCGAAGTCCAGGTTTTGGATGACAGCACGGATGAAACCACCGAGATCGCCGCAAAAAAGATCCTGGAATACCGGCAGCAGGGTTTCCAGGTTCACCACATCCGCCGCAGCCAGCGCGAAGGGTACAAGGCCGGGGCCCTTCGCCATGGCATGGACAGCGCCCGGGGCAGCCTGATTGCCATTTTCGACGCCGATTTCTTGCCGCAGGCGGATTTCCTGAAGCAGGTGCTTGGCTATTTCGGGAATGAGAAGGTAGGGCTGGTGCAGGCGCGCTGGGCCCACCTCAATGAGCGTTACAACCTTCTCACTCGGCTGCAGGCGCTGCAGTTGAATGTCCATTTCATGGTGGAACAGCCTGGACGGGCGGCAGGCGGCTACCTGCTTCAGTTCAACGGTTCTGCCGGCATCTGGCGCCGGGAGGCCATCGAATCCGCGGGAAACTGGGAGGCAGACACGCTGACGGAGGACCTTGACCTCAGTATCCGGGCGCAACTGAAGGGCTGGCGTATCGTTTTCCTGGAAAAATTGGGGGTTCCCTCGGAATTGCCTGCCGAGAGCAGGGGCTTGCGATCCCAGCAGTACCGCTGGATGAAGGGCGGGGCTGAAACGGCGCGCAAGTTGCTGGGCAGGGTCTGGCGCTCCGAGCTGCGCTTCTCCTCCAGGCTCATGGCCTCCTTCCACTTGCTGGGAAGCTCCGTTTACCTTCCCTTGCTGGCTATGCTGCTCCTGAGCTGGCCCCTGCTCTTGTCCGGCGAGGCTTATTTCCCTAACCGGTTGGTGACGGTCCTGAGTCTGGCGGGGCTCTTGTCGCTTTTCATCGTGCAGTTCGCTGCGAACGTATGGATGCCCAGGGCTTCCTTGGGGGAGAAATGCTGCAGGACCGCCGGATTCGTGCTGTTGTTTCCGCTTTTTTTGTCGTTCAGCCTGGGGTTGTCCATCCACAACTTTGCCGCAGTGGCAGCGGGCTGGGCTGGCAGGAAGAGCGAATTCGTGCGGACGCCGAAGTTCAACATCATCAGCAGGGCGGACAGGCCGGGCAAGCGGCAGGGGCACGTTTCGAGTTTGTCTGCGGTCACCGTGGCTGAATGGTTGACGATGCTGGCAGCAGGCTGGGGTTTGTGGTATAGCTGGCAGCAGGGCGAGTACGACTTCCTGGTCTTGCACCTGCTGCTGTTCACGGGCCTTAGCGGGCTGTTTTACTTCGATATAAAATGAGGAGCCTCCAGCAGAGGCTGTCCGGTATCCCGGAAAGGGCTAAGGCTCAATCAAAACACTCGGGGTACTTTTAAATTCTGTTCCACCGGTGCCGATTGCCCCCGGAAAGGGGGGTGT
>JBEAYO010000062.1:0-11137 GCA_041159285.1 Bacteroidota bacterium
TGGCAAAGGCCACGAATTCCCGCACGGTGCCGGCTGTGGGCAGGCTAAAAGAAAGCTGGCCGCCGTTGAGGCTGGTCTCCTGCCGCAGCGGCCGCAGCGGATCCGTGACGTCCCAGACTTCCGTGGAATTCAGGGCATCCTGCAGCAGGAAGGTGCTTTCGGGAAAGTTGGCGGAACGGGTGTCGCGGAAATACAGTTGCAGGCCCTCCATGCGCAGTTGCCGGCGCACGTTGAGGTCTATGAAGTCCAGCCAGCCCTCGTTGAAGTTGTTGGCAGGCCGGTTGAAGCTCAGCAGGATTTCATTTTCATCGGATACGGGGGTGAACTGGAACTTCAGGGACTGAAGGTGGGCATAGGTGTCGGTGCTGCCGCCCTTGGTGCTACTGAAGGTGCTGCTGTTGAACTGCTGGCCGTTGACGGTGATGGAAAACCAGCTGTTGCCGCCACTGCTCACCCTGCCGGCAAAGGCGGCGCTGATTTTGGCAGGCTCGCCGGCCACCAGGCCGGTTCGCTTCAGGGCCTGGCCGTAATTGTCGCTGTTTTTGAACTTGAAGTAATCGCCGAAAAACTGTCGGCCGGAGCCTTGCCCGTAAGCCCAGTCGTGCTGGAGGTTGTACAGCTCCTTCTCGTAGCGCACGTAGTCGTCGTAGGCTGAGGCCTGGTAGCCGCCCGGGGGGATGGAGGGCTGGTTCTGGATTCTCAGGCCGTTGCCGGCGCTGATTTGCAGGAAGTAGTAGTTGCGGGTGTCGTAGTGGTTTTCCGGCAGGCTGAAGGTTCCTTCCGTGGGGTTGTATCGCAGCACGGCAGGCCCCTGGGCGTGGAAGAGGACATAGTCTCCATTGTCAAACTTCCCGTCTTCTTCTCCATATACCAGGATGGCATTTTCCACCAGGTCATCAGGGCGGGGGGCACCTGCCAGTTCGGGCAGGGAGCCACCGCCATTGCCGTAGAGCTTCAATTCCCGGGGATCTATGTTGTCCACGGGCAGGCCGAGCTTGCTTTTGAGGAAGTTGTAGTCCAGCTTGTAAACCCCGGGCTGGGTGACGGCCAGCTTGTAGTTGCTGCCCGAGCTGAGCGCAGAGGTAAAGGTATTGCCGCCCCGGACCGGCGGTGCAGGCGCAAGGGGCCTGAAGCTGAGGCGGAGCTCAAAATACACCACCCGCTCGTATTGGCCATCCGCCGTTTTGCGGATGGGAAGAAAGCTCACCCTGCCGAAATAATCGAGCCGGTCCTGCTCAACGGCAGTGGCGATTTGAACTTCCTGGGGGATGTCCTGAGCCTCAAAGTCATTTTTTGAGGAAAATGACTCATACACGACATTTTGAAAAGTTGCCTGAATTTCGCCATAGCTGTCAAGCGAAAAGCGCTGGGAAAAATAGGGCAGGCCCGGTGTTTTTTCATCGTAAACGGCACCGTCAAATCGCAGCACATACACTGGATCTGCGCCTTCCTCAGGATAAGCGGCGAGTTCCTCTGCCCAGCGCAACTCCTTGCTGATCAGTTCCGGCGGATTGGCGAACGCCCTGCAGCAACACAGCAGCAATAACAAGAGCGGCAAGAGAGATTTCTTCATATTTCGGGTGCCTGTTTTCAAAATAAGTGCCTTTTTGTAATTTCGCTTTTTTCTAAACGTTAAAGACGAGAGATTTGCATTTTTATTGCAGCGCGCGAACGAAACGCGAAGGGTTTTTGAAGCCGCAGCCGGGCCCTGTGCCTGCTGAACTCCCTGGATGACAACGCGGACTATGTGCAAATTTACTTCAAATATCTTATGAAAAACTACGCCGCGAGAATAAAGAAATTAGAAATTTCGGCACTGCTTTTATTGCTCCTGGCCGGCATCGGAAAACTGCGGGCGCAGGACCCTATGTTCAGCCAGTTTTACGCTACCCCCGCGGTGCTGAACCCGGCCTTTGCCGGAACCACCAACGCACCCCGTTTTTCCGCCGCCTTCCGCAACCAGTGGCCAACGGTCACGGCCGAAGGCTCTGCAGCCTATTCCACCTACGCGGCTTCCTGGGATCAGTTTTCCGAAGGGTTGAACAGCGGCTTCGGACTGTTGCTGTTGTCGGACAATGCGGGCGGCGGCATGCTCAAAACCAACGCTGTCACCGCCAACTACGCTTACCGCATCGCTGTCAGTGAGGATCTCAATATCCGTCTCGGAATCAACGCCGGCTTCCGGCAAAGCCAGCTGGACTGGGACAAGCTGGTCTTTTTCGACCAGCTGGACCCCCTCACCGGACCCACCGGCACCACCAACGAACTTCGCCCGGAGGTACTCACCCGGACTGTTTTCGACGTGGGGGCCGGCTTGCTGGCTTATGGCGAAAAGTTCTACGGCGGCATCTCACTCAACCACCTCACCACGCCGCAGGAGGGATTCCTTCAGCGGACCAACCCGGTGCTGGTGGATGGACTGCCGCTCCGCGTGTCGCTCCACGGCGGCGCACAATTTATTGTGCGGCCAGGCAATAAACGCCGGCCAGCGTCGTTTGTTTCTCCAAACGCAATGTTCGTCCAGCAGGGCGGACAGGGGCAATTCAACGTCGGAGCCTATTACAATCACGGCCTGGTGTTCGTGGGAAGCTGGTATCGCCACGCATTCTCAAACCCGGACGCGGTGATCGTGCTGATGGGCTTTCAGTACGACATCATGAAAATTGGCTACAGCTACGACTACACAGTGTCCGGCTTGTCGCCCTCGGGAGGATCGCATGAGATTTCCCTGGTTTTTAATCTCGATAACAGCGAAAAACTGAAACAAAAGCGCTTTTCAGGACGCTATAATGATTGTTTTAAGATTTTTCGCTGACCATAACCAGAATAATTAGGAGTTAAATCTGAAAGTTTGCCGTTTTTTTGAATGGTACTTTCTATATTTGCGCGTCTTTTTTTAAAAGTAAATTCATATAAACGTAATGAAAAATCTGTTGAAGCTAAGTTCTTTTTTCTTTGTGGCTGTTTTGGCTCTCAGCGCCTGCAGCAAAAAGGAACGCTCTGCCACTACTGGCTGGCAGTACAATGATGCGAAATGGGGCGGATTTGAAAAGCTCGATTACCAGGGGCAGGCCACTGGTCCTAACCTTGTGCTGGTTGAAGGTGGCACCTTCACAATGGGCACCACAGATGAAGATGTCACCTACGATTGGAATGCCATCCCGCGCCGCGTGACGGTTTCTTCATTCTACATGGACGAGACCGAAGTGTCAAACGTTGACTACCGGGAGTACCTCTTCTGGCTCCAGCGTGTCTTTGGAGAGACCTATCCGGAGGTTTACCTCAATGCCCTCCCAGATACCCTGGTCTGGCGTGAGGAACTTACCTACAACGAACCTTTTGTGGAAACCTACTTCCGCCACCCCTCCTATGACGATTATCCGGTGGTGGGCGTTAACTGGCTCCAGGCCAACGACTATGCCCAGTGGAGGACAGACAGGGTCAACGAGATGATCCTGGTTGAAAAAGGCATCCTCAACCTGAACACGGAGCAAAAGGACGAAGACAACTTCAACACAGAGGCCTACCTGGCAGGCCAATACCAGGGAGATGTCCGCAAGAACCTCGAGGACGTACGCACGGGCGGTGAACGACCGGTGCGCTTCGAAGACGGCATCCTGCTGCCCTCTTACCGCCTTCCTACGGAGGCAGAGTGGGAGTATGCAGCCTTGGGTCTGATCGGCAACCTTGCCTCTGAAAAGGACGAGCGCATTTCCGATCGCAGAATTTATCCCTGGAACGGCAATACCGTACGCTACCAGAAGCGCAACAAGCAACAGGGCGACATCCTCGCCAACTTCAAGCGCGGAGGTGGTGACTACATGGGTATGGCCGGCAAGCTGAACGACCGCGCGCATATCACCGCGCCTGTTCGCACCTCCATGCCGAACGACTTCGGTCTCTACCACATGGCTGGCAACGTCAACGAATGGACGATGGACATTTATCGCCCGCTGACCAGCTCTGCCCTGGAAGATGCTGAACAACAAGACCTCAACTCCTTCCGCGGCAACAAATTCCGCACAAAGGTGCTGGATGAGAACCTGAAGCCGGTGGAAAAGGATAGCCTTGGCCGTCTCCGCTATCGCTATGTGGAAGACGATGAAGTGGCTACCCGTGAAAACTATAAAGTGGGTCAGCCCTACAACTTCATGGACGGCGACAAGCAGTCCGAAGCCCTTTACGACTACGGCAACCACACCCTCATCAGCGACAAGGCCCGCGTCATCAAAGGCGGTGGCTGGTCCGACCGCGCCTTCTGGCTCTCTCCCGGTGCCCGCCGCTTCCGCGATGAAGACAAAGCTTACCGCGACCTCGGTTTCCGCTGTGCGATGACCCGGACCGGTGGCCCCTCTGGCAACGAAGATGCAGGTGGCATTTCTTTCAAAACCAAGCAGCGCAAGGAAAAGAGGCGTTATAAGTAATCCCTGCACCTGACCTGGAAGGTTCCTTGCCTTCCCTCGTCCTCAAGGATTTTGCGCCTTTAACGCAATCAAAATGAAAAAATCCCTGCATCAGGCTACGTGCGATGCAGGGATTTTTTCATTTCGAGTAACCCCTGACTAGACCATACTTAAACTGCCAAAAAAATAAACTGTGCCCGACCATTCATTCACCGATATACATACCCTGTATGAGCTGTACAGGAGCCATCCGAAGGTTGTGACAGACAGTCGCCAGGTTGCTCCCGGTTGCCTGTTTTTCGCCCTGAAGGGAGAGAAATTTGATGGAAACACCTTTGCCGCCGCTGCCCTGGAGGCCGGCGCCGCATACGCCGTCATTGACGACGCGCAATACAAGACTTCGGATCACCTGCTGTTGGTAGATGACGTCTTGTCAACCCTGCAGGAATTGAGCCGGCATCATCGCCGGCAATTCGACATCCCTGTCATCGCCATCACCGGTAGCAACGGAAAGACCACCACCAAGGAACTGGTCAACTGCGTGTTGTCGAGCCAATACCCTGCCCACTGCACCAAGGGCAATCTCAACAACCACATCGGCGTTCCGCTCACCTTGCTCGCCATGCCGCCAAAAACTGAAATCGCCATCATCGAAATGGGTGCCAACCATCCCGGCGAGATTGACTTCCTCTGCCGCATCGCAGAGCCCACCCACGGGCTCATCACCAATGTCGGCAAGGCCCACCTGGAGGGCTTCGGCGGTTTTGAAGGCGTCAAGCGCACCAAGTCGGAGCTGTACCGTTTCCTGGAGGGACGCAACGGGCTGCTGTTTATCAATGCAGACGAGCCCTACCTTTCGGCCCTGGCCATGACGGCGCGCAAAAAGCTGTTTTATGGCCGGGTCCAGGAGCCTGGAACAGGCGTAGATGCTCCCTTCGGTATCCGGCTCGAGTCGGAAGATCCTTTCGTGGAAGTGAGTTTCACCACAGAACGCGGAGACAACGTGTTGGTGCGCAGCCACCTGATGGGGCGCCACAACTTTCAGAACATCATGACAGCCATTGCCCTCGGTAAATATTTCAAAGTGCCGGATGAAAAAATCAAGGAAGCCATCGAGTGCTACGTGCCATCCAATAACCGGTCCCAGTGGCTGACCGTAGGCGACAACACCTTTTTGCTCGACGCCTACAATGCCAATCCCACCAGCATGAGATATGCCCTGGAGGCATTCTCCAGGTACCGGGCCGGCAAAAAGCTGGCTATCCTGGGCGCCATGCTTGAGCTGGGGGAATACAGCGAAGCCGAACATCTTGAAATAGCGCGGTACGCCAGGGCGCAGGGGTTTGAGCTGCTGGTGCTGGTGGGGAAAGAATTTGAAAATGCTGCCGCCGACACAGGAGCCTTGTTTTTCCAAAGCACGGAAGCCCTGAAAGCCTGGTTCCACGAGCAGCATTTTTCAGGCGTTCATGTTTTGGTGAAGGGATCCCGGAGCATCGGACTGGAAAGGCTCCTGGAAAACAAGTGAGCCATGATAAAGGAAAGAATAAAATCACTGTCAGCCGAGTTTCATGCTGACGCCATTGCCATCAGAAGGCACCTGCATCGCCACCCCGAGCTGTCGTTCGAGGAGGTGGAAACCGGCAAGTTCATTGCTGCCCGGCTGCAGGACTACGGTATTCCGCATGAAACGGGCTGGGCTGGCAACGGGGTGGTTGCCCTGGTCAGGGGGGAACGACCCGGGCCACAAGGTATCATAGCCCTCCGGGCCGATATCGATGCCCTCCCGATTTCCGAGGCTTCCGATGTTCCCTACCGCTCGCAGCATTCAGGCGTGATGCACGCCTGCGGCCATGACGTTCACACTGCGGCCTTGCTGGGAGCTTCCAGGATACTACACGCTTTGAGAGCTGAGTTTTCGGGAGTGGTCAAGCTGATTTTCCAGCCTGCAGAGGAGCGGCTGCCAGGCGGAGCCTCGCTGCTCATAGCGGCCGGCGTGCTCGAGAATCCAAAGCCGGCAGCCATACTGGGGCAACATGTTTCGCCAGATCTTCCCGTTGGAAAGGTTGGTTTCCGGCCCGGCATGTTCATGGCGAGTTCGGATGAAATATATGTGACGGTTCGGGGGCGCGGCGGCCATGGCGCCATGCCACACCAATGCGTTGACACCATTCTGATTGCCTCTCACCTGATTGTGGCGCTGCAGCAAATTGTGAGCCGCAACGGCAATCCCCTGATTCCCGCCGTGCTGACCTTTGGGAAAATAGACAGCTTGGGAGGAGCAACCAACATCATTCCGGGAACCGTGAAAATCCAGGGTACCTTTCGCACCATGAACGAGGAATGGCGGAGCCAGGCGCATGAACTGATGCAGCGCCTCGCCCAGGGGCTTGTGACAGGCATGGGCGGTGAGTGCGAATTTGACATCGTGAAGGGATACCCCTATCTGGAAAACAACGAGTCGCTCACACTGCGCGCCAGGGAGTGCGCAGCGGAGTACCTGGGGGCAGAGCAGGTGGTTGATTTGCCCATGCGCATGACCTCGGAGGATTTTGCCTGGTATTCCCAGCAGTTGCCGGCCTGTTTTTACAGGCTGGGAACCGGAACTGCCGGCAAAAGCATCACGCCCCTGCATACAGATACCTTTGACGTGGACGAGGACTGCCTGTTCACCGGCATGGGTCTCATGAGCTGGCTTGCAGTCAGAGAACTGGCTCGCGGGGAATAGGCGCTGACCCAAGTCGAACTCAATTACAGCAATTTTGAAAAACAGGAATAGGAGGTTTGGGTTTCAAAGGGCTTGCAAACGGGTATTGAAATCGGTTTTTGAAATGGCCCTTTCAGCAGGCCGCAAGATAGCTGCGCTAAAGCAGCCGCCGGCAGGTTATCTGCCGGAGCGGTATGTGTTTTTTTCCATCTTTTCTGCAAACCAATTCGAAATGGTAATGATGCCTCCGCCCAGGAGAAAAGCAACGAGTGCAAATTGAAGAATAAGCATAGTGTGAATCGATTTTGAGATAAACATTAATGCCTTGTCTGAAAGATTGGTCGGAAAATTCTTAGATATTAGGAGAGATATCCCGCACAAACTTTTCACAGCAGGCAATAACCTGATGATTTTCCTTACTGTATAGTTGTTGCATGGGATGACTTAAAGACGAGATGATTGATGATTACAATCTGTGTGTCTTTGATTGAAAACTAACTCTATGCTATTTGTTTCAATATCCTTGCCAAAAAGTAAAAAAAATGAGTTTCCTCTTAAATACATTAAGATAATTTAAATAAAATGCCTTGCCATGTCAAGGTATATTTTGAAGCGTGTTTTGACGGTGCTGTTTTTTGCCTTAAAGTAGTGCTGGTAGCAGCCCTTTCCTTGGGCTGGTTGTTCCCCGGAAAGGGCGTCAGGCCGGCCTGACGCCCTGAAATCTCCCCCTTCGAGGCTGTCTCAAAAGACCCTTGGTAGCTGATGATGCCAAAAATATTTTGAGTGAATGCCCATTTCGTTGCTTTTGCGAAGCAAAATCAACGAAATGGGCATTCACTCATTATTTCCTTTCGCCGCCGGAGGCGGCGAAAGGCTTTTGAGACAGCCTCAAGGGGGAGATTTTAGGCGTGCGGGGCGGAGCCCCGCACGCCTTTTAGGAGGGAGCGTCTCTCGAGGGGGAATTTTGAGACGGACTCAACTTTCAAAGCAGCGCACTTCACCAGCACGCCTTTTTTCTGAAAACAGGCAGGCCTTCCATCCAGGCAAAAGACGGCAGCCTTTTGCACAGGCCATCAGACTGCCACCCACTCTGTCTTATCCTGGATAGGAGTCCGCTTCCCCGTCGGAAGCGCTGCATCGGAATACCCCATGTAGAAAAGCCCCAGACAGCGCTCCCCTGCCTGCAACCCCAGAAAATCAGCCGCCTCCAATGCCGCCTTGGGCGTGCTCCAATAACAACCAATGCCATAGGCAGCACAACTCAGCCACATGTTTTGCACCGCACAGGCCAAGGCTGCGACCTCTTCCCAGTCCGGAATCCTCTCTTCTTCGTCCCGGTGCATGCAAAGCGCAATGACACAGGCCGATTTCAAGGGGTTTTCCATTGCCTTTTTGTGCTTTATCTCGGCGTATTGTTCCGCCGGCGTGTTCTTCAGATAATAGTCCCCCAGGTATTGGGAGAGCTTTTGGCGGGCACCTCCGACAAAGACCTTGAAGCGCCAAGGCTCCGTCTGGCGGTGGTTGGGCGCCCAATTTGCATTTTCGAGAATCTGCTCAATGATGGCCCTGTCTATCGGGCGATCATTGTAAGCTCCCGGAAACACGGATCGGCGTCGGCGGATGAGTTCATTCAACTGATCGGGTGAAATCATAACAGTAAGGGTTTGATGATTTATTAAAACTTATAGATGTTGATTCCCTGCTTGTTCAGGACAAACAGCCTGTCTTTTTGCATGTTGATCTGATCGCCGGGCTGTACCCCTTCCGGCAACTCAATGGAAACATCCAGCAAGGCCCTGAGGTGAAAGCAGCGGAGCTCGCCATCGGCGAAATAGACGAGCT
Source organism: Bacteroidota bacterium (assembly GCA_041159285.1). Taxonomy (GTDB): domain Bacteria; phylum Bacteroidota; class Bacteroidia; order Chitinophagales; family Saprospiraceae; genus UBA6168. The sequence continues at coordinate 8,950 of JBEAYO010000062.1, forward strand.
GGTCGTCGAACACCTGAAATGACCGCAGGTTTTTCAGGGGCAGCGTTTTTTGATACTGGCCGAAGATGTCAAAAATCAGGATGCCGAGTTCGGGATCGCTGAGATAGACCTGTTGGTTTTGCTCGATTAAAAAAACAGGCCGCACCGGTTTGCCCAGGATGAGGCTGAGGTCGTTGCTCCTGGTGATGACTTGTCCGTCGGATTCGATTTTTCTCAGCTGGAAGTCAGCTTCGTCATAAACCCACAGCCGGCCGTCGCTGCCCATTCCCACGGCGCCGACGCGGAGCAGCCCGAACTGCAGCAGGTTGAACTGGCCGCTGAGGTTGAGGGTGCGGTCCAGGGTGAGCACTGTCTGGTGAGCCGGAAAGAACAGGAGTAAGTGAAAGGGGTTGGTGGCATCGATGCCGGCGGCATCGCCCAGGGTTTTGTTGGGATAGGTGAACTGCAGCTGCCCGTCCGCGGTGTACTTTATCACCTCGTTGTCGAGGGTCAGCACGTAGGTTTGCTGCAGTTTGTCGGTGGCGAAGACACCGGCCTGGACCGGGATGGTGTAGAGCAGGGTGTATTGCCGGCTGCCGGGAGTGCTTTGCTGACACCGGGCAGGGAGCAGGAGACTGGCAAAAAAGAAGCAGGTGAACAGGGAAAGCAGGTAGAATGCCATTTTCCCTTTCGATTCAGCGGCTCCAAATTTTACCGTTTTCATTTTCGAAAAATTTAAGTTCCAGTTGTTGCCCGTCGAAGACGGCATAAGAATTAAACACCAGCCAGTCACCCAAGTTCACGTAGCGGCTGCTGCGGTTGCTCAGCGTGAAGTCAATGGGCAGGTGTCGGTGGCCGAAGATGAAGTAATCCACCTGAGGGGACTGGCGGAGGTAGTGGTTGCAGAACTGGATGAGCCTTTCACGCGCTTCGCCGAGGAAGGCATCGTCAGAGGGGTTTGCCAGCCGGCTGGTGCCGGAAAAAGTCTTCATGAGCCAAAGCCCGGCATCGGGATGGATTTGGCGGAAGCACCACCGACAGGTGGGGTGGGCGAAGAGGTACTTGATGAGCTTGTAGCCATAGTCGCCGGGGCCCAGCCCGTCGCCGTGCCCGATGAAAAACTGCCGGCCGCCGATTTGGTGAAGCACGGGCTGCCGGTAAACAGGAATGCCAAGCTCCGTCTCGAGGTAGCGGAACATCCACATGTCGTGGTTGCCCGTGAAAAAATATATAGGCAGGCCGCCGTCGCGAAGTTCCGCCAGTTTTCCCAACAGGCGGACGAACCCCTTTGGAACCACCCTGCCGTACTCGAACCAGTAGTCGAACACATCGCCCACGAGATAAAGCGCTGCGGCATCAGGGGCGATGGAGTCCAGCCATCGCACTATTTGTCGTTCCCGGTCCCGGCTCGGCAGCTGCCCGGGGGCACCGAGATGGAAGTCGGAGGCGAAATAGGTTTTAATCATTCGCTGCTTCAGACTTTAGCCATTACGCTGCCACAGTTTTTGCAGGTTCGGTGGGATTCGGAGGCCATGAATTCCTGAATGGCATTTTTTATCTGGGTGCCGATGTCTTTGAGTTCGAAGCCTGCCTCGTAGAGTTTCTCATGGCAGTCGTCGCAAAACCACATGAGTTTGTCCACTTCGCCGGGGCGCCGATAGCGCTCGATGACGAGCCCTACGGTGTTGGCCGGCCGCTGGGGGGAGTGGGGGATTCGCGGTGGCAGGAGGAACATTTCGCCTTCGCGGATGTGGATGTCCTCGGGCTTGCCGTCTTCATTGATGATCTTGACGGTGATGTCGCCCTGAAGCTGGTAGAAGAGTTCCTCGCCGTCCTCCCAATGGTAGTCCTTGCGACCGTTGGGTCCGCCCACCACCATGACGATGTAGTCCTCGTTGTGGAGGTAGATTTGTTTGTTTGCAACGGGTGGCTGCAGGAGATGTCGGTTTTCCTCCACCCATTTGTTCAGATTGAAAGGCTTGGCAATTGACATAGTATATATTTTGTATGCTTTAATTTTAAATTTGATTGCGGGTCGCCTCAAAAGACCCTGCAATCCGGTATGACGGTACCAATCCACCCACGTGGACATTACTACGCTGACGACAAACTACCTGGCAACCCGTTATGACGGTGCCGATCGACCCCAGGAAAGGGCATTCGGCCGGCCGCAGGCCGGCCGAATGCCCTAAACTCCCCCTCCCGCCGC
>JBEAYO010000063.1:0-11041 GCA_041159285.1 Bacteroidota bacterium
AAAATTAATAGTGCTATGCACGGGGCAGGGCTGCCCGCCGGCTTTCGGCAGTTAGCTCCACGCAGTAGGCGCCAGCCCCGGGTAAAAAATCAGTCCTCAAATTCGGCGGCCAGGACGCGAAGGACTTCTTCGACCGTCTCCTCTTCCAGCTCGGTTCGGCGGACCAGTTCCTGCTTGCTGAGGTCGAGCACGCTGCGGGCCGTGTCACAGCCGATGCGCTTGAGCTCGTCGATGACCCAGGCATCGATTTCATCGGAAAATTCGTCGAGATCCACATCGTCGATTTCGTGGTCATCCGTGTTGCGATAGACATCGATTTCGTAGCCTGTCAATTTGCTGGCCAGCTTGATGTTGGTCCCGCTCTTGCCGATGGCCAGGGACACCTGGTCGGGATCAAGGTATACCGAGGCGCGTTTCTTTTCCTGGTCGAGGTCGATATTGGACACCTTGGCCGGCGTGAGCGCCCTTTGGATAAAGAGGCTCTCGTTATTGGTGAAATTGATGATGTCGATATTTTCATTGCGCAGTTCGCGAACGATGCCGTGGATGCGGGAGCCCTTCATGCCGACGCAGGCGCCGACGGGGTCAACCCGGTCGTCATAGGATTCCACGGCGACCTTGGCGCGTTCGCCTGGGAGCCTGACAATCCGCTTGATGGCGATGATGCCGTCTTCAATTTCCGGCACTTCCTGCTCCAGGAGTTTCTCCAGGAAGGCATTGTCGGTGCGGGAGACCACCACCACCGGCGTGTTGTTTTTCATTTCCACGCGCTTGATGATGCCGCGCACCATGTCGCCCTTGCGGAAGTAGTCCCCTTTGATGGTTTCGCCTTTGGGCAACAGCAGTTCATTCCCCGTGGCATCGTCCACGATGAGGAATTCCTTTTTGATGATCTGGCTGACTTCCCCGACCACCATGTCGCCGATGCGCTCCATGTATTTCTTGTAAACGTCGTCTTTTTCGAGTTCAGAGATCCTGGAAATCAGGGTTTGGCGGGCAGCCTGCACGGCGCGGCGGCCGAAGTCTTCCAGGAAGAGCTGTTCGTAGCATTCCTCTCCGATTTCATAGCTCTCGTCGATGGCCAGGGCCTCGGAGATGGAAATCTGGCTGCGGTCATCCGTCACCTCGCCGTCGGGAACAATCTGCCGCACCCTCCACAACTCCAGGTCACCCTGCTGGGTGTTGACGATGACGTTGAAGTTCTCGTCCGAGCCGAACTTCTTTTTAATCAGTGTGCGGAACACGTCTTCCAGCACCCGCACCATGGTGGGGCGGTCAATGTTTTTGCTGGATTTAAAATCCGAAAAGGTATCGACTAAGTTAATCATCTTTAAAAAAATGATGGATGTATTGTATTTCCGGAGAGAAAATCCGGCCTGCGGCTGCGGGCCTGACCTACCCCTGGAAACTGATGGTTACCATTGCCTTTTTTATGTCGTCGAAAGGTATTTCTGTTTGAACCTGTTCTTTTTTCTTGCTTTTCCCCTCTTTGCGCACGACCGTCTCTTCGAGGGTGATGCTGTCTTCCCCGGCTGCCTTCAACACGCCGTTGACCACTTCTCCGCTCTGGCGGGTGACGGCCAGCTTGCGCCCGATGTTTTTGGCATACTGGCGTTTCAGCTTCAGCGGGCGGCCGAGGTCAGGAGAGGATACTTCCAGGACGTAGTTGTCGCCCAGCCAGGCCTGTTCATCCAGGTGAGACTCCAGGTAGCGGCTGATGCGCTGGCATTTTTCCAGGGTCATGCCGCTGTCGCAGTCAATGAAAACCTCCAACTTATTGCCACGGTGAAGATTGAGTTCGACTAGAAAGCAGTCCTGGAAAGCTTCTTCCTGGAATTTTTCAGCAAGGAGGCCGTAAATTTTCTCTTCGATAAAAAATGCTTCCAATTTCAATAAAGTAAAAGAGGGAACTTTTGGTTCCCTCTTTGTCAGTTTTAAATTTTCAGCGCAAAATTAATACTTTTAACGGAATTCCAAACAGTGCTGCGTGTTTTAATTTTTATGGCCTCGGGTGTAATCACAGAGTGGCATAGCGCATTGGTCAGCGGCTGCATCAAAAGGCCATTTCACAAGAGCCGCCCTTTTCCCGATAGCTGAGCGGCACCGGAGGAAGGGATGGCCGGTCTTTTGAGATAGTCTCGCGCGCGGGGTGAGGCCCCGCTCGCCTGTTGCGGGAAGGGGTCTCGCCAATGGGATTTTGAGAAAGCCTCCTCGATGGGCCACAGGACCGCTGAGAGCCCTGACCGACCGCCGGGTAGCACCGCCGACAAGCCTTATGGACTTTTCACACAACCTCCTGCGGGAGACAAGCGGCACTGATGGGCTTAGCGAAGCCGGAGCCCGGCGTATCAATTTCAATGCGCGCCGGGTCACCCAGGGCTGTCTGGACCAGGGCATGTGCCCCCCGGCAGCATTTGATGGCATGTTGGCAATAAAATGCCCATTTACTTGTTTTTTTTACGCCAAAAGCAAAAAATTTGCACTCGAAACAAATGTACTTCTCACAGGCAAGCATCGCATGAAAAAACACTTCAACATCACCATCCGCGGCAAGGTGCAGGGCGTATGGTACAGGGGATCGGCCCGCCAGCAAGCCCAGGCGCTTGGACTGGCCGGCTACGTGGAGAACAGGCCGGACGGCAGCGTTTACGCCGAAGCCGAGGGCGAGGAAAGCGACCTCGGCGCCTTTCTGGATTGGTGCCGCCGCGGCCCCGAGCTGGCCCGGGTGGATGAAGTCGACATCGCCGAGGCCCCCTGCCTGGGCTACACCCATTTTGAAATACGGCGTTAGCCGTTCTCGGCAGACTTGCTGCCCCATCGCAACAAGTCTGACCATTTTTCTGAACTTTGCAGCATCAACATGTCAATATGAAAAATTTTCATCTCCTGCTGCTGCTTTTCCTGGCAGCTGCTTCAGACCTTCCGGCACAGTGCAAGATAGCCCTGGACACGCTCGATGATTTCGATTCCTCCCGCATCATCGCGGCCAAGCCCGTCACCCTGGGATTCCTGGTGCCGACGGGCAATGTGGAGGAAGACCTGGAGGGCAAGCAGCAGGTTGAGCAGGCCAAGGCCATCTTCAGCTATGCCACGCAAACCGATACGAACTCCTTTTTCCTGACCCTCGGCGTCGTGGAGCGAAAATTCTACATGACGCAGACGGACTACAACGTCCTGCTGCTATTTGCCGACGGCAATATCATCAGCCTGCTCAATGTCCCCGACCAGCCCGAGTTCGACCGCAGCATCCTGATGTGGAAATACGTCCACACCTGCGTGGTGCCCATGGAGGTGTTTCAAATGCTTAAAAACACGCCCCTGGATAAAATCCGCATCGTGTATCCCGGCTTCAAGCAAACCATCGTGCTGGAACCCGCGCAGCAGAAGGCGCTGGAAAAGGCGGTGCTGTGCGTGGAGGAGCGGGTGCTTTCCAGGATGAACCTCAAGCCCTGATGCCTGTCCTGTGTTCAGAGCAGGTTTAAATATCTTCCTCCTGAAAACCAGTATTTTAGGCTCCCGCTGCGGGTTTATTCAGTCATTTGTCCCGGTAAATTCCTTCACAAACCCTTTGCGGTCATCCTAAACTACTGATTTTCAGTTTGAATTAATTTTAAACATGCTTTTGTACAGGCGTTTATTTCCCATGGTCTTCATTTCAGTGCATCTTTTTTTATCTTTACGCTGTTTTTAAAGAATAAAATTGGCTGGGCGGCAATAAGGCAGAACCGCCTGACCAGCTTGATGCCCTTGCAAAGTGAAACGGCATCTTTTGGCATTCTTTTGCCAGTTGTTTCTTGCGGGCCTTTTTTTTAAAAGAAATTGACCGCCTTAAAATCCCTTGCGCTTTTGAAATCTCTTTCATCAATGCATGTTGGTCTGCTGGCAAGGGCGAAGGGCATGGCTCTTGCAACAGGGACCGGGGCTTTCTAAAAAGACCTGGCGCAATTTTGAATTTGCTTTCTCGGTTCCGATTGTTTCACGGAAAGGGCGAGCCTGTCTAAAGAGACCCGGCAGTCCGTTCCGCCGGTGCCGATTGTTCCCCGGAAAGGGCGTTCGGCCTGCCGAAATCCCTGAAATCCTCTTTCCCCCGCGGGTCGGCGAAGCCGACCCGCGGGGGAAAGAGGATTTTGGACGCCCCTTGCGCCTGTTGCGGGAAGGGGCTTCTCCAATGGGAGCCTCCTTCCACAAGAAATACTTCGCCAAAGAGGAGGTCTCCGGGTATCACTGCCTGTGGTCAATCCGTTGCAGATGCTACCTCTGAATGAACCCCCTAAAAGATACCATCTGAAAAAGGAACAAATAACTATTATACATTTAAATTACTACTGATGACGCATTCAACAGTTCGCTTCTCTAAATTCGACAGGGCTGATTTTTTCAAAACCCTTAACAGCAGGGTGAATGACTACTTTGAGAAAAATCAAATCAACCGCTACGGCAACTGGAAACTCTATCTCAAGTCCATTGTCGTCTTTGCTATATTCCTGACCCCTTATTTCCTCATCATGTCCAACCTGTTCAACCAGTGGGTCATGTTGCTGCTCACCATCGTCACAGGCGCCGGCATGTCCTTCGTCGGCATGTGCGTCATGCACGATGGCAACCACGGCTCCTACTCCCGCCGCCGTTGGGTCAACAACCTCATGGGCAGCTCCATCTACATCCTGGCAGGCAATGTGTACAACTGGAAGGTGCAGCACAACGTCCTGCACCACACCTACACCAACATTGCCGGTCACGACGAGGACTTCAATACCAACGGTCTGATTCGTCTCCACAAGGGTGAAAGCTGGCGCCACTTCCACAAGTTCCAGCACTACTACAGCGTTCTGCTCTACGGACTGCTCACCCTCAACTGGGCCATCCGCAAGGACTACCGCCAGATGAAGGAATACATCCAGCGCGGCTTCGCCTTTGAAAACGGCGTCAACCCGGCCAGGGAATGGACCATCCTCATCCTCACTAAAATCCTCTACCTGCTGGTGTGGATCGTATTGCCCATCCTCTTGCTGGACATCGCCTGGTGGAAGGTCCTCATCGGCTTTTTCGCGATGCACTACACCGCCGGGCTCATCCTCAGCATCATCTTCCAGCTTGCGCATATCGTGGAGGACACAGAAACTCCCCTGCCCGACAACCAGGGCAATATGGACAATACCTGGGCAATCCACCAGTTGTTCACCACGGCCAATTTCGCACCCCGCAATAAACTGGTCTCCTGGTTTGTCGGCGGGCTGAACTACCAGATCGAGCATCATATTTTCCCGCATATCAGTCATATTCACTATCCCAACATTGCTAAAATCGTCAAGGAAACAGCCCTGGAGTTCGGATTGCCCTATAACGAGTACCATACCACCCGGTCCGCTATCCTGTCTCATTTCAGGATGTTGCGGGAGTTGGGCCGTCAGCCTGCATTGGCGCAGGCCTGATATTGCGCAGGGGGATGAGCCTGTATCAAAAGCTCCTGCCCGCTTTTGAAATCCGTCCCAGTTGCCCGCTTTGAAAAGGGTGCGGGGCGCAGCTCCGCACCCTGAAAAACCCCCTTCCCGGGGCCAAGCTGCACTGGTGGAAGGGGTTGACGGGTCTTTTGAGACAGACCCGTGCTCTTCTCGACAGCCGGGCAGCAGCGACGCAACAATTCTAATAACCCGCCATGAAAAATCTCGCTTTGCTGTGGTGGATGCTGGCACTGGCCGGTGCGCTGCATTCACAGACGACGTCCTTCAATGTGGAATTGGAAGAAGTATCCATGCCAGCTTTCCCGGCCCTGCAATCCTTTGTGGAAGGCCACCACGGCGGGAAATGGCTGCTCATCGGCGGGCGAACCGAAGGGCTGCACCGTCGACAGCCCTTCGCGGCCTTTGACCCCGACTTCAACAACACCAGTATTTACGTCGTGGACCTGAACAGCGGGCAGGCCTGGTCCAAACCACTGGCCGGGCTGCCGTCAGAACTCTCTGCCCAACTCTCCTCCAGCAACATGCAGTTCAGGCAGCGCGACAGCGTGCTCTACATCACCGGCGGCTATGGATACAGCCCGGTGGCCCAGGAATGGATCACGCATCCCCGGCTGACGGCCATCCACCTGCCGGGCTTGATCAACGCCGTCGTCAACGGCGGTGAAATCACTCCTCATTTTCACAGCCTGACGGACGAGCGGGTGCGGGTAACCGGTGGCTACCTGGGCCTGCTCGGCGATGAATTCTACCTCGTCGCCGGACAGAACTTCGAAGGCCGTTACAATCCCATGGGCCCCAGCCACGGGCCTGGCTTTTTTCAGGCCTACACCAATGCCATCAAAAAATTCCGCATAGCGGACAACGGGGGTACGCCGGCCATCTCGGATTACACGGAGACTGTGGATACCGCCAACCTCCACCGCCGGGACTATAACCTTGTTCCCCAGGTTTTTCCGGACGGCGAGGCAGGTTTCACCGCCTTCAGCGGCGTTTTTCAGTACAATGCCGACCTCCCCTGGCTCAATACTGTTGACATCAGGTCCTCGGGCTACACGGTCAACAATGATTTCCAGCAGTTCCTCAACCAGTACCACACGGCCCACGTGCCGATGTACAGCGCTTTCCTCAATGAGATGCACACGGTGTTCTTCGGGGGCATCAGCCGCTATTTCTTCAATGCAGCGGGGGTGCTGACGGATGACCCTGAAGTTCCCTTTGTCAAAACCATCAGCCTGGTGACGCGCCACGGCGACGGCGCCATGGAGGAGGTGAAACTGGGTGACATGCCGGCCCTGCTGGGTGCCGGTGCGGCTTTCCTGCCGGCGGAGGCCCTGCCCCTGCTGCCAAACGGCGTGCTTGACTTCGACGCGCTGGCGGACGGCCAGGTGCTGGGCTTCGTGGCCGGCGGCATCGAAAGCACCTTGCCGAACGTGCTGTTCCTAAACGGCGACAACCTCAGCGCGGCATCCAACCGGTTGTTCCGCGTGGTGATCCGCAAATCGGCCACCCCGGTCGTGGACATCAACGGAGAGCGCTACTTCGGACTGAAACTGTTCCCCAACCCGGGCGGCAACAAGCTGACGGTCAACTTTTCCGTACCGCTCTCCGAAGAGGTGCAGCTGACGGTGACCGACGCGGCCGGCCGCACCGTGAAGCAGGAAAAACGCCAGGTGGACAATGGGGAGTACGAGTGGTACTTCGACGTGTCGGATTGGGTGCCCGGCAGCTACTTCGTGGAACTTAAAAACACGCGTTATCGTACACAGCAATCATATATCAAGGGTCAGTGACCCGCTGTCATTCTCACTAAAGCATTTACCTATATGAAACTTTTCCATTCGCTGCTGCTTGCAGCCCTCGTCTTTGCCGTGCCGGCAATGGCACAGAAGAAAAAAAACGCCGACACCCCGGCACCTCCCAAGCACTACCTCGACACGGTCAGCATCGGACTTAGCTGGCGAAGCGTGGGCCCTGCCGTCACTTCCGGACGCGTCGGCGACATCGCCGTCCACCCCGACAACCGCAGCGTTTATTACGTGGCAACCGCCTCCGGCGGCGTTTGGAAAACTGTCAATGCAGGCACCACGTACGAGCCCATCTTCGATGGACAGGGTTCCTACTCCATCGGCTGCATCACCCTGGATCCCGGCAACCCCAGCACCGTCTGGGTGGGCACCGGGGAGAACAACAACCAGCGCTCTGTGGCCTATGGCGACGGTGTTTACCGCTCCCGCGACGGCGGCAAGAGCTGGGAGCACCTGGGTCTGAAGAATTCCGAGCACATTGGAAAAATCATCGTCGATCCCCGCAACAGCGATGTGGTTTATGTGGCTGCCATCGGCCCCCTCTGGAGCGAGGGCGGCGACCGCGGCCTTTATAAAACCACCGACGGCGGAAAGACCTGGGAACAGGTGCTCAAAAATGACAAGGGGGAGTCCCTCCTGAATGCCCATACGGGCGTCACCGACCTGGTCATGGATCCCCGCAATCCGGAGGTGCTCTACGCCGCTGCCTTCCAGCGCCGGCGCCATGTGTTCACCTACGTGGGCGGTGGTCCGGGCAGCACGATCTACAAATCAACCGACGGCGGTAAAACCTGGGTCAAGGCTGCTGCAGGACTGCCCGGCGGCGACCTCGGCCGCATCGGCCTCGCCATCTCTCCCGCCAACCCGCAGATCATCTATGCTATGGTGGAAGCCAGCAGCGGAGGTGGGTTCTTCAAAAGCACCGACCGTGGTGCCAGCTGGGAGAAGCAGAGCGGCTACTACACCGCGGGCAATTATTACTCGGAAATCTTCGCCCATCCCACGGAGCCCAACACCGTCATCGCCATGGACGTCTTCAACCAGGTCAGCCGCGACGGCGGCAAGTCCTGGTCGGGCCTGGGCGAACAGTACAAGCACGTGGACAACCACGTGATCTGGGTGGATCCCAAGGATGCCAATTACTTCCTCGCCGGCTGCGATGGCGGCATCTATGAGAGCTTCGATGCCTGCAAGACCTGGAAGTTCCACGGCAACCTGCCCGTCACGCAGTTCTACAAGGTAGAGGTGGACAACACCCTGCCGTTTTACCATATCCACGGCGGCACCCAGGACAACTTCTCCCTCGGTGGCCCCAGCCGGACCCGCAACGGCCACGGTATCACCAATGCCGATTGGTATGTCACCAGCCTCGGAGACGGTTTCGAGTCCCAGATCGACCCGGAAAATCCCGACATCGTTTACGCGCAGGCCCAGTATGGCGTGCTGGTGCGCTACGACCGAAAGACCGGGGAGATGACCGGCATCCAGCCCAAGCCAGGGGACGGGGAGAACAACTTCCGCTGGAACTGGGATGCCCCCCTCGCCGTGAGCAAGCATGCGCCCTCCCGGCTTTATTTCTCCGCCAACAAGGTTTTCCGCACCGATGACCGCGGCAACACCTGGAAGGCCATCAGCGGGGATCTCACCCGTCAGATAGACCGCAACACCCTGCCTGTCATGGGGCGCATCCAGAGCATTGACGCCGTGGCAAAGAACCAGAGCACCAGCGAGTACGGCAACATCGTTGCCTTCTCGGAAAGCCCGATCAACGAGAACCTGCTCTATGTGGGTACCGACGACGGTCTCATCCAGATCACCCAGGACGGCGGCCGCACCTGGACCAAGGTGGACAAATTCCCCGGCGTGCCCGACATGACCTATGTCAACATGCTGATTGCCTCCCGCCATGACGAGAACGTAGTGTATGCCTGTTTCAACAACCACAAGCGCGGGGACTTCAAGCCCTACCTCTTCAAGAGCAGCGACAAGGGCCGCACCTGGACCAGCATCGCTGCCAATTTGCCGGAGCGCGGCTCTGTTTACTCCATCGCGGAGGACCACGTGGCGCCCGGCCTGCTCTTCGTCGGCACGGAATTCAGCTTTTTCTTCACGGTGGACGGCGGCCAGTACTGGAAGAAACTGTCCGGCGGATTGCCGACCATCGCCGTGCGCGACATCGCCATCCAGCAACGGGAGAACGACTTGGTACTGGCCACTTTCGGCCGCGGATTCTATGTGCTGGACGACTACTCCCCCCTGCGCCAGCTGAGCCTTGAGGCCCTTCAGTCCCCGGCGCGGATTTTTCCCGTCAAGCCGGCCGCTTTGTTCATCGAAGCTGCCCCCATCGGTTACACGACCGGCAAGGGCTTCCAGGGTGCCAACTACTTCACGGCATCCAACCCGCCGATGGGCGTCACGTTCACCTATTTCATAAAAGACGAGTACAAGACCCTGAAGGACAAGCGCCAGGCCTGGGAAAAAAAGCAGGTGCAGGACGGGAAGGACATCCGCTACCCGACTTACGAGGAGTTGGAAGCGGAACAGCGCGAGGAGGCGCCGTATCTGTTGTTCACCATCCTCAACAAGTGGGGAGAGAAGGTCCATCAGATCAAGACCTCACCGCGCAAGGGTGTGAACCGCCTGGTGTGGAACGGCCGCTACACCTCCAAGGCGCCGGCCAGGTTGTCTGCTGGCGAGCGGGCACCCTGGGAGTCTCCCGATGGCGGTGCCCTGGCCTTGCCGGGTGATTATGTGGTGACGCTTGAGTTGGTGAAGAACGGCGTGGCAGAGGCGCTGGCACCGTCGCAGAACTTCACGCTTGGCCACTTGAGCGGCACGACGCTGCCAGCTGCCGACCGGAAGGCGCTGGACGATTACGTCCGCAAGGCAGCCGAACTGGAGCGCGCCTGGCAGGGAGCCACTGCCTCGCTGGGTGAGTTGGAAGGTCGCCTGCGGCTGATCCGGGTGGCGGTGCAAGCCATTGGTTCGCCGGCGGACATGCTGACGGATGTCAAGGCCTTGGAGCAGAAGGTGTATGAGTTGCAGCGGACCTTATATGGGGATGGCACTGCTTCCCGCATTGACAAGCCGGCCTTGCCTTCGCTCGGCAGCCGCATCTGGGGCATGAGTTATGATATCTGGTCTTCCACTTCTGCGCCGACGGCCACGCAGCAGGAGCAGATGCGCCTGGCTGGTGCCGGTTTCAAGGCTGCGCTTTCCAGTCTGCGCGGTTTGTGGGAAACGGACTTGAAGAGCATAGAGACGAAGCTGGAAACGGCGAAGGCGCCCTACACGCCGGGCCGCATACCGGTTTGGGAGGATAGGTAGTGGCTGGAAGGTTTACAGGGATGGGCACCTTGGGGGTGGTTTAAGCAGCCACTCTCAGGAGACAGCCTAACAGGATTAACAGGATTAATAGGATTAAAAGGATGGGTAGGATTAGGGGGTTAGGGACTTGGCAGTGGGGGGCGATGCCGAAGGGCTGTACCTTTGTTGCCGCCATGCAATCCCGGCCCGATTAAATCCAAATTCGCTGTTTGTAACCGGCACTTCTACATCTGTGCAACGAAGCCTGAAACCAAGGCTGTTTTGAAGGGCTGCTATTGCGCTTGGAACTGCGATATTGACCGGCTAAAGATACCAGCCAGGCGGTCGTTCGCAGAAGTGCCGGTTACAAACCGGCAGAAGCGGGTTTTTATTTCAATGGGAAGTCGTCGGGTTGCGGGCAAGGGGCCCCAGTCAACGGGCTGCACGTTTACTAAACTTTCAAAGCCT
>JBEAYO010000064.1:0-10984 GCA_041159285.1 Bacteroidota bacterium
GGGGTGTGGCGCCCCCACCCCGCCGTGGAAGGGGATTTTAGGCGCGCGGGGCGAAGCCCTGCGCGCCCATTACGGAAAGGGCCCTCGCCAAAAGGGCTTTTGAGACAGCCTCGTGCCCTTCCCGGGAGCAAAGTGGCATCAGCAGAATGGATGGCCGGGTCTTTTGAGAGAGCCTCCTATCAGGGGAAGGGACCTCGCCAATGGGACGTTTGAGACAGCCTCATTTCAGGAGCAGGCGCCTCGCAAGAGCGTCTTTTAAGACAAACTCGAAGGGAGAAAGGGCCGTGAAGGCATATCAATTCAGGAATAAAATTTTTGCTACTACCACCTCCGGGCTAAAGCTATCGCGGGAGGTTGCAAACACGAGATAGACGCCCGACTGCACCTTGCGGCCGTTGTAGTCCCTGCCGTCCCAGGCTGCCTGGCCCCCGAGCGCCTGCGACTCGAAGACGAGCTGGCCGGAAATGTCAGTGATCTTGATGGTGGCATCTTGCGCCAGGCCCTTTACAGCAACCAGCCCATCGTATTCGGGTCGCACCGGATTAGGAAACACCTGGACGGCGGAGCTGTGGTAGTTTTCGGCATAGGTGGCCTCTGCGCGGTAGGAAATGAGGCCGAGTTGGGTGCCAATGAATACTTCGCCGGATTGCTGGTCGAAGACGATATCAGTGATGTTGTTGTCGAAAAGCGGGCTGTTCTCCGTAGTGAAGTGCGCAATTTGCTCATTTCCTTCCGGCGACATCAGGAACACGCCGGTAGCGGTGCCAAACCACTTGCGGTTGGCACCGTCCACAGCGACGACGCGCACGTCCTGGTACTCCAGCAGGTTGGCACCGATGCCATCCACCTCGACATAGGGGCGGGTACCGGTGCAGCTGCTGTTCTCATCAAAGGGGTCGCACTGAAACACCAGGGCGCCGGATTTGGTGCCCACCCAAATTGCACCATCCCGGTCCTTCTCAAGGGCATTCACCTCGTTGGTAGGCAAGGCGGAGTTGGCGGTGTTGAAGGCTTTGCAGCGGTCGTCGAAGGGGCTGGAGGGGTCCCCCTCGTTGAACACGATGATGCCGGTGCTGCTATTGGTTGACATGAGCCATTTGTTGCCGAAATCATCCACGACTACCTTGAAAAACTGATTGTCGGAGGTGCAGGCGGGGTCGAAGCTTTGCCAGGAGCCGTCGTTGTAAAGCACGGAGAGCGGGCGCGGGGCATTGTGGTTGCATATCCAGAGGTCGTTGTCTTCATCGAAGGCAATGCCTGCCACGCGGGATCTTTCCGGATCGAGTTCGGCAAGCTGCAGGCTGGAGTTCGTTTCGTTAAAAACCTGGTATTCCCCGGTGGCGGGGTCATACACGACCAGCGCGTCCATGAAGGCAGCAGCGAAAACTTTACCGCTTTCCGGATGAACACGTATGTCGAGGAAATCGAAGATTTGGCTCAGGGCGCCTGCGTTGCCGGAACTGTAGAAATTCCAGTCGCCGTCAGCAAGTGACAGGAATCCGGATCTTCTGAAGAGGGGGCTGTAGGTGAGGTTTACGCCGCCGGTAGCAACCCAGAGTTGGTTGTTGGCGTGTGCCATTTTATAGACATTGATGGAGTAGGGGCTGTTGATGTCTATGGTCTGGCAGGTGCCGCTCCCATTTTCTTCAACACGGAAGAGCCTCCCTTCGTCGGCATACCAGATTGTCCCTTGTTCATCTTCAATGGCGTAGGTGGGGATGTTGGCGCAGGAGGAGCCAGCGGGACGGTAGTTGTGCTGGGCATCGAAGACGAGCACCTTGCCCTGGCAGTTGCTGCCGCATGAAAAACCGGCCAGGAGGTGGTTGCCTTCGGCGGAGAGGTAGCGGGGAGAAAAGCCGTCGAGATGGAAAATAAAGGAAGCACTAGTGCCGTCGAAAGCAATGAGGGAGTCGTCCACCGCGGCGTAGAGTTTGTCTTGAAATACTGTGAGCGCGTTGGAACTGAAGTCGTCCGGGAAACCCTGGTCCTGGCCCAACCATTCCCAGTTGGAAAAGTCGTTGATGTTGTAGTCGGCATTCAGGTTGGCGCGGCAGATGCCCTCGTCCGTGGCTGCATAAAGGTAGTCTTTGAATATGCAGGTGTTGTAAACGGGCATGGGGGTCTTGATGGTGTTTGGGAAAAGGCCGGATTTCAGGTTAAGGGTAGTGATGCCGAAGTTAGCGGAGAGGTAGGCCATGGAGTCGTTGTCCATAAAAATGCTGAGGATCTTTTTTTCTCCGATCAGGATATTGCTGTTGGGGATATTGGGCAGGGTGGTGACCCGGCCGTTTTGCAGCAGGTCGATGACGCTGTTGTTGTAAACGATCAACAGGATATCGTTGGGGCGGTTGTACTTTACCAGTTGCACGCCGGTCTGGCTGAGGCCTTCGACCTTTGTCATCCGCTCGATGGCCCGGTCTGACTTGTCGAAACTCAGCAAGGCATAGCGCGTGGCATAGTACACCTTTTCATCGCTTTGAGTCACAGATATTCCCTCTTTGAAGGGCAGGTGCGATTTCCACTGTCCGATGGCGAGGTCGCTTTGAGCAAAGGCAGGCCCTGCCATTAGCAGTAAAAACAGGGGCATAAAAAGGGTGTTGCTTGATTTCATGTCAGTGGATTTCAGTTTGAATAAATGATGGCATGAGACAGTCTCCGGGGCTGTGTAAAAAGTCCCCGGGGTGCTGTACTCCTCATTGAATAAGGAGGCTGTCGCAAAAGAGCCGGCAGTCTGTTCCGCCGGTGCCGATTTTTTCGCGGAAAGGGCATTCGGCCGGTTGCAGGCCGTCCGAACGCCCTAATCCCCCTTCCGCCGTGGGTTGGCGAAGCCAATCCACGGCGGAAGGGGGATTTTAGGCACGCGAGGCTTTGCCCCGCGCGCCTTTTAAGTGAAAGCACCTCGCCAGTGCGTCTTTTTAGGGTGCTCGGCGAGCCTGTGGCCTGCCGAGCGCACTTTCCAAAGGCTGGGCAGCACCGGTGGGGCAAGCCGTATGGACTTTAACACGGACCTTCAATGCGTACTGTCTCCTCAGTTTCGGTAAACCGGGTCCATCTCAAAATACTCAAAAACGTCGTCCGGCACCAGGTATTGCACAGATTTCCCTTTTAAAAGGCATTGCCGGATATAGGTGGCGGATATATCTATCATCGGAGCTTCAAAATGCCGGACGTTGGGGTGATTGGCGAACGGGCCATCCTCCGTGCGGGGCCTTTTGTAGAGGTAAATCTGGTAATCGCGCAGCAGGACCTCGTAATTTTTCCATTTGTGAAGCGTGGCAAGGCTGTCTCCTCCCATGATGAGCACAAATTCCCGGCTCGGATATTTTTCCTTCAGACAGGCAAGCGTGTCAATGGTGTAAGAAGGCCTGGGAAGGGAAAATTCTATATTGGAGGCGCTGAGTCGCGGGTTATTGCCAATGGCGAGGTTCACCAGGTGCAACCTGGTGAAGTCATTGGCCAGGGCATGCTTGTTTTTCAGCGGGTTGTGCGGGCTTACCACCAGCCACACCTGGTCCAGGTCCGTCTGGGTGGCCATAAAGTTGGCAATGATCATGTGGCCGGTGTGAACCGGGTTGAAAGATCCGAAAAACAAGCCTGTTTTCATAGGGACACATAGTCAGTTTAACAAAGGCCGAAAGGTAAAGTTCCGGTATAAATCCACTTGCAAATATAGCGTGTCGGGTCGTTATAGATAATTTTCTTACCTTGCGCTGTTTTTCGCGGCCTGCTGCCTGCAGGACCTTCGTCAGGCATTAAAATTAAGACTTAAAAACACTATGTCAAATATTAAAGCTTGCATTACAGGAATACAGGGTTATGTTCCGGATTACGTTCTTACGAACGCCGAGCTGGAAAAAATGGTGGATACCAACGACGAGTGGATATTTACCCGCACGGGAATCCGGGAAAGGCACATCCTGAAGGACCCTGGGCTGGCTACCAGCGACCTGGGGGTCGAAGCAGTGAGGGGGCTGCTGGAAAAAACAAATACAGCGCCGGAGGAAGTGGAACTGGTCATCTGCGCCACAGTGACACCGGACATGATGTTCCCGGACACGGCCAACCTCATCGCCTACAAGCTGGGGATGAAAAACGCATTCACCTTTGATCTCGGAGCTGCCTGCTCCGGCTTCCTCTTCGCCCTTACCACAGGCGCAAAGTTCATTGAATCCGGTTCCTGTAGGAAAGTGATAGTAGTCGGTGCCGACAAAATGTCCTCCATCGTGGACTACACCGACCGGACCACCTGCATTTTGTTTGGGGATGGCGCAGGCGCCGTGATGCTGGAGCCTTCCGAAAGCGGCGAGTACGGGATCATGGATGCCTGTCTCAGAAGCGACGGCTCCGGCTGTGAGAACCTTTACCAACGGGCAGGTGGCTCGCTCAAGCCTGCCAGCCATGAGACGGTGGATGCAAAGGAGCACTTCATCTATCAAAACGGCAGGCCGGTGTTCAAGGCAGCGGT
The DNA here is from genome assembly GCA_041159285.1 of Bacteroidota bacterium. Lineage (GTDB taxonomy): Bacteria > Bacteroidota > Bacteroidia > Chitinophagales > Saprospiraceae > UBA6168. Next base: position 4,466 of record JBEAYO010000064.1, read on the forward strand.
CTCCGGCATGTCCGGCACAGTCCGGGAAGTGATGAGGCGCAATCAGTTGCAACCGGATGACATAGCCTGGGTGGTGCCCCACCAGGCCAACATGCGCATCATAGAATCCGTTGCCGGAATGCTGGATTTCCCCATGGAAAGAGTCATGGTAAACATCCACAAGTACGGGAATACGACGGCCGCCACGATTCCGCTTTGTCTCTGGGAGTGGGAGCCCCGCCTGAAAAAAGGGGACAATATCATTCTCACGGCGTTCGGAGGAGGGTACACCTGGGGGGCGATTTGGGTAAAGTGGGCTTATGACAGCCCTGCCCGATAGATATTTATTTTGAATACTTGAACACGGTGCTATGCATTAGCGCAAAAGCTTGTTAATTTTGCGCCGTTTTTTTTTAAATCTAATAAAAATTTTCGATGGCAACTACATCTGATATTCGCAACGGCATGTGCCTGGATTACAACAACGACATCTGGACGGTGGTGGAGTTCCAGCACGTGAAGCCTGGGAAAGGCGCAGCCTTCGTGCGCACCAGGCTAAAGTCATTGACCAAGGGTAAGGTGGTGGAAAATACTTTCCCCGCTGGCCACAGCATCAACGAGGTGCGGGTGGAGCGTCGGAACTTTCAATATCTTTACAAAGACGACATGGGTTATAATTTCATGAACATGGAAAACTATGACCAGATCGTCCTGAGTGAAAATCTGATTGAGAACCCGCAGTTCCTGCAGGAGGGCATGAAGGTGGATGTGCTTTTCCTGGCAGCTACTGACACGCCGCTCAACATGGAAATGCCCTCCTCCATCCAGGTGACTGTCACTTACACAGAGCCGGGCGTGCGCGGCGACACTGCCACCAACACGATGAAGCCTGCAACGATAGACACAGGGGCAGAGGTTCGCGTGCCCTTGTTCATCAATACTGGAGATGCCATCAAAGTGGACACCAGGACGGGCGAATATCTTGGCCGCGTTTAGTGTGGAGATTGACCTTGCCGGGAAAAGCAAAAAGTTTATATTTGCCTCTATCTCTCAATGCCAGGGAGTAATTCGGCTTTTAAACAGGGAAAGGACGGTGGGAAAACAAGTCGCTGGTAAGCCACAGCCCTGCCATTTTTTTCTGAAAAAATAAAAAAACATGACTTTCCAGGAAATCCAGGAGTTAGTGAAACTCCTCAATAAGTCCAATCTGGCCGAGTTCAAGCTAGAAAACGGCGATTTCAAAATTTCTATTCGCACCAGTCTGTATCGTGATACGAAAGGAGTCCAGGGCTATCCGGTCGCCATGCCGGCAGCGCCGGCTTCGACAATGCCGGCTGTCTCCTCTTCCATCGCTGTTGCCTCTGCTGCGCCAGCCGCTGGAGCAGAACTGGCGACCGCTATGAAGAAAGCTGAGCCAGCTGCCCGCGAGGAGCAGGCCACTGAAAGAGGGGAGGAAAAGAAATACCGGGAAATCAAGTCACCCATGGTGGGAACCTTTTACAGGTCCTCCTCTCCGGACAAGGACTCTTTTGTGGAAGTCGGCCAGACCATCAAGAGCGGCGACACGGTTTGCATCATCGAGGCCATGAAGCTGTTCAATGAAATAGAATCCGAATTCAGTGGCAAGGTGGTGAAGGTGATGGTGGACAACGCCCAGCCTGTGGAGTACGACCAGGTGCTCTTCCTGATTGAGGCAGAATAAGACTTTGCTTCGCTGCTTTCAATTCACTAACCCTGCACCCTGTGCGCTTCAGATAAACATATGTTCAATAAAGTTCTAATTGCAAACCGGGGAGAAATTGCCCTTCGCGTGATCCGCACCTGCCGGGAAATGGGCATAAAGACCGTGGCCGTATTCTCCACGGCTGATGCAGACAGCCTGCACGTGCGCTTCGCAGACGAGGCCGTGTGCATCGGTCCTCCTGCTTCCCGCGACTCCTATCTCAACATCCCCCGCTTGATGGCGGCTGCTGAAATCACCAACGCGGATGCCATTCATCCCGGTTACGGCTTCCTGGCTGAAAATGCCGACTTTGCCGAAATCTGCGGTGAATACGGCATCAAGTTCATCGGTCCTACACCCTTCCAGATTAGGTCAATGGGCGACAAAATCACAGCTAAGGCGACGATGATAAAGGCGGGTGTTCCGGTTGTGCCGGGCTCGGAAGGACTGGTCACCGACTTGAAGGATGCCATGGGGCTGGCTGCGGAAATAGGCTATCCCGTCATCCTGAAGGCCACTGCGGGTGGTGGCGGCAAGGGCATGCGCATTGTGTGGGAGGCAGCCAATTTCGAGGCCCAGTGGAACATGGCGCGACAGGAAGCGAAAGCCGCCTTTGGAAATGACGGAATTTACATTGAGAAATATATCGAGGAGCCGCGTCACATTGAGTTTCAAATCGCAGGAGACCAGTTCGGCACGGTTTGCCACCTGTCGGAGCGGGAGTGCTCCATCCAGCGGCGGCATCAAAAGCTGGTGGAGGAGAGTCCTTCTCCCTTCATGACGGATGAGCTGCGACAGCGCATGGGAGAGGCTGCCATTCTGGCCGGAACCTGCATCAACTATGAGGGGGTGGGTACGGTGGAGTTCCTGGTGGACAAGTACCGGAATTTCTACTTCATGGAAATGAACACCCGCATCCAGGTGGAGCATCCCGTCACGGAGGAGGTGATTGACTACGACCTGATCAAGGAGCAGATAAAAATAGCCATGGGAGAGAAGATATCTGGCAAAAATTACATACCGCTCATGCATGCCATAGAGTGCCGGATCAATGCGGAGGACCCCTACCGAGACTTCCGTCCTTCCCCTGGCAAGATACAGTCGCTGCACACCTCCAAGGGGCATGGCGTGCGGGTTGACACCCATGTTTACGCGGGTTACATCATCCCCCCTTACTATGACTCCATGATAGCGAAGTTGATTTGCCGGGCAAGGACCCGTCAGGAGTGCATTACCAAGATGGAGCGCGCATTGGATGAGTTTATTGTGGAGGGCGTCAAGACGACAATTCCCTTTCACAAGAAGTTGATGAAAGATGAGCGTTTCCGCTCTGGTAATTTCCATACCGGTTTTCTGAATGACTTTGACATGGGCAAACCAGAGGATTAAAGGCGTTGTCCTTTGTAGATGACAAGAGGGCATCCGGCTTGCAAGCCGGATGCCCTCTTGTTATTGACGGGGGATTCGCTTCAATGCCGGTTCCACCATCCGTCCCTGCGATTTCCATCATCTGAGGATGCTTCCTCCAATGGCGCATTCCAGGCAGCGCCGGCGGTCGCAGTAATTGTTCTTCAATTGCAGCAGGGCCTGGGATTCAGCGGCAGTCCTGGCTTTTATTCCCAGCTGCTGCCAACCTTTAATCAGCGCATTGCTTTCAGCGGGAAGCTTTTCCAGCAAATCGAGGGCCTGTTGTTTGATGCGCTCATCCCCGTTTGTTTCTCCGAATAAAAAAAGGAAGGGTGCGACCGTGTTGATCAGCAGCAGTTCGACAGCTGCTTTGCCCAGCGATTTTTTCTGCGGGGCAGCCGCTTGTCCCAAGGCCAGGTGGGTGAGCCAGTAGCCTCCGGCGTCCACCTGGAACAGCCGGGCAATCTGTTGCGGAGAGCCTGCTTCGATGACTGCCGGGAGGAGGCGTTTTCGGGAGCAAAGCAGGCGTGCAAGTTGCGCCAGCCTGACAGCCGGAAAATTGCCGGGATGAAGGCGCAGCAGTTTCCAGACGACGGGGTCGAGCGGTTCCAGCTGGTGCTTGCGCTGCAGATGCAGGTACTCCCGCTGCAGTTGCCGGGGGTATTCCTCCTCAAATTGGGCTGAGAGCATGCCGGCCTGTCCGAACAACAGCGCCTCTGCAAGGTCGAGATTGTCGAGATACCGGCTCAGGAGGCTGAGCGGCAGCGAGCGGGCCAGGGTTTCGAAGGGGTCGGCATTGACTTTAAGCCCAAAGCTGCGGGCAATGGCCTGGTAGAAAGTCTCTTCCCAGTCGTTGTTGTTCTGTTCCAGCGACTGTCTGATTCTGTCGGTTTTCTGTTCAAGGCGCTCCACCGTCAGCCGCTCGAGCCAGAGTTTGACGGTCACCTCGGGCACCTCCTGAAAAAAGGGCTGGCAGGGGATCCAGTGTTCCTCCTGTTGCAGTTTCCGGTAATTGGCAGCGATGGAGCGGGGAATCAACTGCTTCATCTCCAGGCAGGGAACCCGGCTGCCATCCGACCGGCACACGGGCAGGTCCTCTTCCAGCACGACGTGGAGGATGACGTTCCTGTACGCGTCATCATACTGGTGCTGGTGCCGGTACCAGTCGGAGGAGAGCAGGTGCATTTCGACATTGCCGGCCCAGAGGGTCTCTCCGATTCGAAGCCGGGCATGGGAAAAGTCGGCTCCTGCGTTGGGGTTGTAATCGCCGGGATGGATGATTTCTAGCTTTTCTCCTTCGGTGGTCAGCAGCTGGGAGGGGTCAAAACGGCGGGTTCGCCAGAGGAAGTGTAGCAGGTCTTCTTTCATGGCACTGGTTTTTTAGGGTGAACAGGATAAAAATACGAAAAAAGCGGCGTGTAGTCAAGAGGGGAGGGGGAGTTTTTTGGTGATTGCTGCCTGATCCGGGAAAAGACGAGGCTATCTGAAAGGGTTCGGCGCGCTTTTGAAAGTTGTTTCGGCGGTGCTGCCCGTTGCCCTGAAAATTCCTTCGCCGCGGCGGTTTGACGAGCCAAACCGCCGCGGCGAAGGAATTTTTAGGGGCGCGGGGCAGAGCCCCGCGCCCCTTTTACGAGAGGACGCCATGCCGCAAGGGAAGAGTCAATATCAGTTCATCCGGCGGGTGGAGTCCAGATAGGCTGCTGCGCCGGGCGACTGCATCAGGCTGAACAACATTTCCTTGGCGCGGAAGAGCTGAGCCTTGACGGTGCCGAGGGGGATGTCCAGTTCGCTGGCGATTTCCTCGTAGCTCAGTTCCTCGTAGTAGCGCAGTTCAATCATCAGGCGGTACTTGGTGCTGAGTTGCCCCAGCACGCAGCGCACCATCTCCAGGCGCTGCTGGCGGATGATTTCCTCCTCGGGCGTGCGGTTGTGAGTCCTCACGTTGCCCGAAAAATCCCTGTCGCCCATGGGTTCTACCGGCTGGTCGATGGAAAGGAAGTTGAGGCGCTTTTTGCGGATGTAGTCAATGCAGTTGTTCTGGGCAATTTTGAAAAGCCAGGTTGAAAATGCGAAATGAGGCGCGTAGGTGGAAAGCTTGTTGAAAGCCTTTCCGAAGGCCTCGAGCGTGAGGTCTTCCGCGTCATCCGGGTTTTTGACCATTTTCAGCAAATGGTTGTAAACCGAGGTGCGGTAGCGTTCAAGCAGGGCCGCGTAGGCCTGTTGTTCGCCGGCGATAGCGGCTTTTACAAGTTGGTAATCTTCAGCGGCCTTGGGAGAAAGGCGGGCGCCGGGCGCCGGTACAGTGTGTTTCGAAAGTGCTAATTCCATTTCTGGGTGTCGTTGTTCATGAGAGTTGCCGGCGCGAACACGAGATAGTAAAGGACCAGAGAAGCGTCGAGGACCGGAAGCCAGGGTCGCAGCTCCTGATGCTGCAACTTGCGAAGGACGATACTTCCTATGACCATTACTACACCCATTCTCACCGCATATCCCAATAATGCAAACATTATGCTAATTTTGTATATAAAAAAAATACCTCCGATAAAATAGTGTAGTAAATGGCTCATAGCGAGCAAACCTAATAGTATCTGATGCTTTAATTTATAGGATTTTCCCGTTGAAAAATGCCTGGTTTTCTGTCGATAGTACTCCCTTAAATTTTTTTTCGGATTGGAGTAAACAAAGGTGTTGGGGTTAATGCGGATGCCGACGCCGCCCTTTTTTGCCACCTCGTTGATGAACAAGTCATCGTCTCCGGAGGCAAGGTGCTCGTGTTTTTTGAAGCCGCCCGTTTGATGAAAAAGCTCCCGTCGGTAGGCCAGGTTTCTTCCGACGCCCATGTAGGGCCATTCGGCCAGACTAAGCGACAGATATTGCATGGCTGTGTAGCAGGTTTCGAACCTGATGAAACTGTTCAGGGGATTTGGAGCTTTCACGCCTGCTTTGCCAGCAGGCCAATAAGGCGCCACGCCAAGCACGACCGGGGTGTTTTTTTCCTGCATACCCCCTATCATTCCGCAGATCCATTGATCCGAGGCTGGCTCGCAATCGGCATCCGTCAATAAAAGCACCTGGTTTTTAGCCGTTTCAATGCCCTTGGCGAGGGCCACTTTTTTGGTTTTTCGGTCGTCGTCGCAATTCACAACTACCAGGTGCTTGTGCTTGCTCTGCAAAGATGATAATACATTTGAAGAATTATCACATGATTTATGGTTCACTACTATAACTTCGAAGGAACGGTAGGATTGATTTAGGATACGGTGCAAATTGCGTTGAAGATTTTTTGCTTCGTTGCGTGCACAGATGATAACGGAGACGGGCGGGGTGGTTTCTGCCCGGTTTTGGTGGCAGTAGGGTACCGGTTCCACCGGATGGCGGGCCAGCCTGGCGAAGAAGTACAGCCAGAAGAA
>JBEAYO010000065.1:0-10818 GCA_041159285.1 Bacteroidota bacterium
ACGAAAAACCATATTACGAGGCGACCTTTTTTTTAAAGTGCACAGGGCGAAGCCCAGCTGTTGGAAATTGACGTCACTTGCGCTTGGTCCTGGAGAAGAGCGTGACATCCTTGCGGAAGAGGAAGTCCCGTATCACGCCGGTCCAGGAGTTATAGGAATGCAGGTTGTCGTAGAACTCGGGTGCCATGCGTTTCAGTTCCGGCAGGCGGCTGCCCGGTATGTTCGGGAAATCGTGGTGCTCATTGTGGTAGCCGACGTTGAAGGTCACCAGGTTGAGGGGGCCGTAGTAGGAATAGGTTTCCTGTCCCTCGTGCATGACGTAATGCTCCGAGATAAAGTGCCCGGAGGTAGGATGTAGGCCGCCAGCCAGCAGCAGCGACAGCAACAAATAGCCGAGGGCCGGCCACCCGGCGAAATAGAGGAAAATGCCGATGGTGGAAAGTTGGAAAACAGCATTGATGATCTGCCATTTTTCGAGCTTGATGGGCTTTACAAACAGCGGCCGGAGAGCGTAAAACGCAATCTGGTGGAGGAACCAGACGAACTTTCCAAAGAAGCCGCGGAAGATTTTTGCCTCCGTTTCGGTGGGCACGTCCACATCCACACCGTCTTTGCCCTGGTCGTAGTGATGCAGGGCGTGGTAAACTTTAAATGACATGGCGTAGGGTAGGACGATGGGGATGTTGGCGACGAGCGCCAGCCAGTTGTTGTACTTTTTGTTTTTGAATGCCAGGTCGTGGGTGATTTCGTGGATGGCGAGGAAGAGAGCGTGGGCGATGGTGGCCCCCACCAGGTAAGTGACCAGCAGGAAGGGCAACCAGTGGAGTTGCCCGGCAAAGTAGGCGATGGTCAATTGCGCGACCACCAGGACGACCGTCCAATATTTCAGGCGGGGGTTGATACCAAATAGCTTGGTTACCTCCGGATGGTTTTGAATGATCTCCTTGCGGCGCTGGAAGTGTGGCTCGCGTTCGTTAGCCCAGTAATAATCAGTCCTTGCTGCGGTTTCTGTGTTCATTTTCTTACAGTGTGTTATTTGCTGATTTAAAAACCTGGCAAATATCGCAATTTAATCCTTGATACAAGTCAGCTGTATGTAAAAAGGAAGCGGAAGATTGTCTCGAGAGGCTTTTTGGCGTGGCAAACCTCCAGGAAGGAGGCTGTCTCAAAAGGCCCAACGGGCTTTTGAAATATGTTTCGGCGGTGCCGCTTGGCCCTCGGATAGGGTGTCCGGCGGGCTGCAGTCCTGTCGGACGCGAGGCTGTTGTGCCCTGCGTGTCTTTTTATTGCTTCCAAGCGAGCCCCGGAACTGCCAATCTCGCCGGCAATGCTTTTTAGCTGAGTGTCACTCAGAAGGAGACACCTCTTTGGCAATAGCTTGTGGCGTTTGTCTGGGTTTCTTGTCCGCAACTTTCCGGGCGCCTGTCAGGAACTCCTGCCAATGTTCGAGGTGCTCCTCCACGAAACACATGACAGCGGCGGAAGGATTGATGGACTTGGCACTGGGGAACAGTGCCGTTGAGAAGTGGAACAAATTGCCAAGCCCGTTGACCTGTCCGTCGAAGTCCACTACAGCAGCAGGGTCGCTGCCCACCCTCAGGCAACCCACCGGGTGATAGACATCCTCCACCTTGTTGCCGGTAGAAGCGGGGTTGTAGAGCGCATTGAACTCAAGTCCGTTTTCAATGAGCATTTTCTCCACCTGCGTCCGAATCTCAGCGATAGCGCTGAGGTCAGCCTGTGAAATTTGCCAGTCGATCTCCAGGACAGCCTCCCCGAAGCTGTCCTTTTTATCGTTGAGGAACAAGGTATTCTGATTGGGGACCGGTTGTTCCATGTCGAGTTGCAGGCTCCACTGGCTTTTGTCAATGTACAGTTTGTTTTTAAAAGCCATGTTAAAGGCAAAGCGGAGCAGGAAGAGGATACCCGAGAAAAATTCCGCCAGGCTGACGGTGGTGCTTCGCTTGCCGAACATCAGCTCCTTGAGGAATTTGAAGGCTTTGATGTCTTTGTTGAAAACGGTGTGGAGGAACCCAACGGCGCCCGACTCCGTCGTCACGACCATGCGGCGGGTGATGAGGCTTCCCTTGTGCAGGCGGGGTGTGAAGTCCACGCCGTTGATGATGGGTTTGGCATTGTGGACGGTAAACAGCTCTGTGGAGATGTGATCGCCGAAGTTGAGGCCGATGTCGGTGCTGTTGAAGAGGCTGGTTTTGTGCTGCAGTTCCAGTAGGAGGCGGCAGGATTCCAGGGCGCCGGCCGTGAGATAGAAGACGTCGGCCGGGACGTCGGTGACCTGGCCACCGGCAGACTTGCAGGTGATGCTGGTGACTTTGCCCTTTTGAAGACGGAAGTCAACCACCCGTTGGTTGGTGAGGAGTTTGACCTTTTGCAGGTCCTTTTTGCCGAGGCGTCGGAACATGTTCCGGCTGGCGTATTTTAGCCAGATCCCGGTTTTGATGTTGCTGTCCGCTTCGCGCAGGTCGAGGCGTTCTCCATCTCCCAGGAGTTTATTGAGGACGGTGTTTTTGTGCTGCTGGTTGATGCGGATGATTTCACGCCAGGTTTCGTCGTCGGCGGGGTTGTCCCGCTCGTCGAAAAACAGCACCTGTCCTCCCCAGCGGGCAGAAGTGCCGCCGAGGCCGAAGTAGCGGCCCGCTTTCGCGACGGAGGACTGGCCGGCGATGGAGTCGAGGCCGATTTCATGTTCGCTCCGGGTTTTGTGATCTCCGATTTCGATGACAGTGATATCCAGGTGGTCGCCATATTGCTCGAGTAGCCTTCTCAATAGATAAGCGCCAAACGTACCACATCCGATGATGCAGATTTTCCGTTTCATTGTGGTTCTAGTTTTTAAAGATGGTTTGTTTTTATCCAGTTAAGTCAAAGAATGTTTTCAAGAAAGCGCCGCTGTGCTTTATAAAAATGTTTTTCGCCAGTGCCGCCCTTTCCGGGGAACAATCGGCATCGGCAAAAACGGATTGCCAGATTTTTTTAGACGTTTCCCATCCGCGAGAAGGCCCTGCGCCAAAGGTTTTTTTGGACGCCCCCCTGGCAAAGCAGCAGGTTGATACCGGCGCACAAGATGAACGGCCGTTCCTTGCGGGGTTTGAAAACCCTCAGGTTAAAATCGTGTTTTCTTTGGGGTGAGGGAAGCCTCTGCGCGGCAGCGAAAGCCGGCGCCCAACTTTTGTCGATTTCCCGAAGAAAAATTGCCGGGATGTCTTAATTTCGGCCCATGGAAAAACCAGAGGGCCAGAGCAGCGAGGCATAAAAGCAAAGCGAAAACGCGTGGTTCCAGTGCGAAAATGTCTGTCGGAAGCGAGTAACCATGCCCAGTGCGGTGGAAACAAGCTTCAATTCGCCAGATGTCGGTTCAGGCGAAAAACGGACCAAACAAAACAAACTTGAAAAAGTCTGAAGGGAGGTGGGGGGGAGAGACAGTTTTAAGCTCGGTTTTGCGAAATTAATCAATTGTTTTGTATTAAACCAATCAAAAATGCCAATAACGCCTAAAAAAACTTTGCCACAATTGAAGCCCGGCGAGATTCACTACCTCGAGGGGCCGAAAAGCCGCCACACAGAACTTTCTTTTGCCCTGAGGGTGGTTTGGCAGTTTATAAAAGGATTTCGGGCACTGCACTTTGTCGGGCCTTGTATCACCGTGTTTGGCTCTGCCCGCTACCGCGAGGGTCATCCTTATTATGAAAAAGCCCGCGAGGTGGGGGCCGCCATCGCCAAGCTTGGATTTACGACCATGACTGGAGGGGGACCCGGCATCATGGAGGCGGCCAACCGCGGCGCCATGGAGACGGGCGGGAAGTCTATCGGCGTCAACATCGTGCTGCCTTTCGAGCAGTATCCCAATCCTTACCTGCACAAATACGTCAACATCCGCTACTTTTTCATCCGCAAGGTCCTGTTGCTGAAATATTCCTACTCCTTTGTCATTCTTCCCGGCGGCTGGGGCACCATGGACGAGATGTTTGAGACGCTGACGCTGGTACAGACCAAGATCATCCACAATTTTCCGGTGGTCTTGATTGGTGTTGAGTACTATAAGCCCTTGATGGATTACCTTGTGTTCATGACGCATCAGAAGACCATTTCCCCGGACGACCTGAAGCTGGTGAAGCTGACGGATGACCTGGAGGAAGCGGTGGAGCATATACAGGCCTACATAGAAAAGCACTATGTGGTAAAGAAGAAGCAGCGGCCGCTTTGGTGGTTTTTTGAAAGGGTATAAGGGCGCGTAGCCCGATCCCGGCATCCTCCGGCGGTTTTTGCAAGAAATCAATCAATAAAACTCAATAAAATCCAATTCGCTATGTACAACGGACTACTTCACGCGCATTCCGGCCTTCGCTGGATTGTATTATTGCTCATTGCCATTGCCGCCTTCAAGGCGCTGATGAAGTGGCGTTCTGCGGCTCCTTCCTTCACGGAAGGCGACCGCAAGCTGAATCTCTATACATTGATTGCGACCCACGTGCAGTTGTTGATAGGCCTTGCTTTGTACTTCATCAGTGAAAAAGTGCGATTCGAACCGGAGGCCATGAAGGATCCCGTGTCCCGCTTTTACACGGCTGAGCACAGTGTGATGATGCTGCTGGCCGTGGTGCTTGTGACGGTCGGCTACATCCGGGCGAAGCGGGCAACCGAGGATGTGCTTCGCTTCCGCGCCACTGCTATCTATTTCCTGCTGGCGCTGCTCGTTCTGCTGGCGGGCATTCCCTGGCCTTTCCGCAACCTCGGTGCTGGCTGGTTCTGATGGTGAGCACCTCTTTGTGAAAAGGGCGCGGGGCTGCGCCCCGCGCCCTAAAAAAAACTTCCCTCGGCGGTTTGGCAAAACCAAACCGCTGAGCCAGTTTTTTTAGGGCGGTCGGCGACGCGCTTAGGCGCGCCGCCAGCCGCTTTTTCCGGGGAGCCAACGATACCGGCGGAATGGTTGGCAGGGGCTTTTGAGGCAGCCTCAAGGGATTTTCAGGGCCCTCGTAGGGCGGGCTTCGACTTCGCTTAGCCTGAGCACTGCAAGCGTCCTTTGCGGGAAACGAACTGGCGCCGGCGCTACCTTCAGGCGAGCTCCGGAAGGAACAATTGGTCGGTCTTATCGTTAATAAAGTATTATTATTTGCCTGCGCCACAACCTGAAGAGGTTTGGCGCATTATTTTTGCAGCAAACCGGAAAACTCAAACTCATTTTTATATGATAAAACTGCTTAGCCTCTCCTTGGCCCTTTTCGCTGCCCTCACTGCCACTGCACAGTCGAACCCCGTGAAGTGGACCTACGAAGCGAAGAAAGTATCGGATGATGCCTACGACCTCGTCTTCACAGCCCAAATCCAGGATGGTTGGTATGTTTACTCCCAATACCTTGAAACAGACGACGGCCCCATCCGGACCTCCTTTAACTACGACGCCAACCTCGCCCTGGAATTCCAAGGCAAAAACAAGGAGGAAGGCCGCAGGTATGAAGGCTATGACGACCTCTTTGGCATGAACATCATCAAATTCTCAGGCACCCCGACCTTCACCCAGCGCGTGCGCGTGAAGTCGGCCACCACCCTGACGGGCTACCTCGAATTCATGACCTGCGACGAGGAAAAATGCCTGCCGCCCGTCAGCCAGACCTTCAGCTTTTCACTGCCACAGTAATGGGATGCTGACGGCAGAGGTTGCCATCCCGGCTTTTCCAACAGCAAAAAATACGAGTATAAACAAATGAGAAGAACAGCATTATCCGGAATTTTCCTTTCGCTTGCGCTGCTTGCCCACGGACAGATATTCGATCCTGTGAAGTGGCAGTTCTCAGTAGAGAAAATCAGCAACTCTGAATTCAATCTCAAATACACGGCCACCATGGACAAGGGCTGGTACATCTACTCCCAGTACCTGGAAAGCGATGATGGCCCCGTGCGCACCAGCTTCAACTACGATGCCGGCAGCCACTTCTCCCTCAACGGCAAAAGCGTGGAGACCTCTGATCACCGCATCGAGCTCAACGATCCCCTGTTTGACAACATGCGCGTCATCAAGTTCTCTGACAAGGTAGTCTTCTCCCAAAAGGTGAAAGTGACGGATCCCTCCAAGCCCATCACCGGCTATCTGGAGTTCATGACCTGCGATCACGAGCGTTGCCTGCCGCCCAAGGAGGTCAACTTCTCCTTTGAAACGGGCGGCGCCAAAGCCGGCGACAAGCAAGTGGCTCCTGCTGCTGACAAAACTGCCATAACACCCCCTGCCGGGCAGGGGCTATTCCCGGCCGCTGAAAATGCACCTGTTTTGGGGGGAGTCCAGAACACCGAGGGCATTTACAATCCCGTCAAGTGGAACCTCGGCGTTGAAAAGGTCACGGACCGCGAATACAGGCTGGTCTTCAGCGCTGCCATCGAGAAAGGCTGGTATATCTATTCCCAGTTCATAGAGCCGGGAGGGCCGGAGCCCACCGCCTTCGAGTTTGAGGCGGCAGAAGGACTGGTGGTCGATGGCAAGGCCGCGGAGCAGAGCGACCACAAGGTGGACGGCTTCGACGAGATGTTCCAGATGAAAGTTACAAAATACAAGGAATCCGTTGTTTTCACGCAGAAAATCAGCGTAGCGGATGCCTCGAAGGTTGTCAGGGGCAAGGTGTATTACATGACCTGCGACGACGAGCGCTGCCTGCCCTCCACCGAGGTCCCCTTTGAGGTGACGCCAGCCACCCTGGCGGCCGTCATTCCTGCTGGCAGCAGAGATGCGGTTGCAGAAGCGGCGGCCAGCGGGCCCTTGCCGGCCATCGACAAGACAACGGCTGCAAACTGCGGCGACAGCGGCAGCGAAGTCAAGGAGGGCACGGGCATCTGGGGCATCTTCGCACTGGGATTCATCGGCGGCTTGCTGGCACTGCTCACGCCCTGTGTTTTCCCGATGATACCGCTCACGGTGAGTTTTTTCACCAAGGGAAGCCAGGACAAGAAAAAAGGGATTTTCAATGCGGCCAGCTATGGATTCTACATCTTGCTGGTGTACCTCCTGCTCAGCGCGCCATTTCACCTGTTGGATTCCATCAGTCCCGGCATTTTGAATGAAATCTCCACGAACGTTTGGCTGAACATCGCCTTCTTCGTCATTTTCCTGGTCTTCGCCTTTTCGTTCTTCGGCTACTATGAGCTGACCCTGCCGGAGTCGTGGACGAACAAGGCGGCATCTGCCGAGGGCGTCGGCGGGGCCATCGGCATATTTTTCATGGCCCTGACCCTGGCCCTGGTTTCGTTCTCCTGCACGGGTCCCATCCTGGGCTCGCTGCTGGCGGGTGCCCTGACGGCGGAGGGAGGTGCCTGGCAGTTGACGGCGGGCATGGGGGGCTTTGGCTTGGCGCTGGCCTTGCCTTTCGCGCTTTTTGCGGCCTTTCCGAGCTGGCTGAGCACCTTGCCGAGATCAGGTGGCTGGATGACGACGGTGAAGGTAGTGCTCGGCTTTTTGGAGCTGGCCCTGGCCCTCAAGTTTTTGTCGAATGCCGACTTGGTCAAGCACTGGGGCATGCTCAAGATCGAGGTATTCCTGGGGCTATGGATTGCCGTGGCCGTGGCGCTTGGCTTGTATTTATTTGGAAAAATAAGATTTCCGCACGATTCTCCGGAGGTGAAGCTCAACACCGGCCGTTTGCTGGGAGGCATCATTTCCATCGGCTTTGCCATCTACCTGGCTACTGGCTTAATTTACGATGAGAGTGCCGGCACCTTGCGCCCGCTCAAGCTGCTCAGTGGTCTGGCGCCGCCGGCAGGCTACAGCTGGCTGTACCCGAAGGAGTGTCCGCAAAACCTGGATTGCTTCAAGGATTTCGACCAGGGGCTGGCTTATGCCCGACAGACCAACAAGCCCATCATGATAGATTTCACGGGGCATGCTTGTGTGAATTGCCGCAAGATGGAGGAGCATGTCTGGCCGGAGCCAGAGGTTTACAAGTTCCTGAAGGAGGAGTATGTGCTCATTTCGCTGTATGTTGATGAGAAGATCGAGTTGCCGGAGGCCGAGCAGAAGGTGTTGCCGGCGAAGGCGGGGGGTACCTTCCGCCTCCGCACAACGGGGCACAAGTGGCAGTATTTGCAGACGGAGGTGTTTGAAAACAACTCGCAGCCCTACTATGTGCTGCTTTCTCCTGACGGCAAGATGCTGAACAGTCCGGTGGGCTATACGCCGGATGCGGCCGAGTATGCGGCGTTTCTGCAGTGCGGCCTGGACCGGTTCAAGGAGTTGTCGGGTGCGAAGCAGTGATGCACTGCATGCTGTTGTCTGCGAGCTGAGATAAAAAGTAATTCTGCAGGCGCAATACCGCTTCCGGCGAAGGATGCGGGGATGCGCTCTGCGCCTAAAAAAAACTCCCCGCGGCGGATGGGCCAACCCACCTGTCGCGGGGAGTTTTTTTTAGGGTGGGCTAAGCCGTTCCGTCGGGCTTCGACGCGGCTCAACCGTCACAGCCACTGGGGCCGTTTGCCTCCTGGAAAGGGCGCGGGAGCCTGTCTCAAAAGATCCTTTAGCGAAGTGCCTTCTCGTAAAAGGCGCGCGGGGCGCAGCCCCGCGCCCGCCGAGCGCCCTTTCAGGAAGCTTAGCGACACCGGAGGAACCAGCCGCAAGGGCTTTTTACACAACCCCTTTCCGGAAAACAAGCAGCATTTGCAGGGGTGGCTGAACAGTTACATATTATTTAGTTTTTGAGGAAAAACTGACAAAAAATGCTCTCGCGACTTATTCAATCTCAGATGCGGAGAGATTTTAAAGCTGGCGGCAAGATTATTCTCTGACTTCATTCCCCCTCTTCCATGTCGCCCAGCACCTCCCAGACCAGCTCCGCTTCAAAGCCCTGTTGTAGGGCGTACTGTACCAGCTTGTTGCGGCGGGCGAAAGGCGACAGCCCCTTTCCAAGTAAGGCCATCTTTTTCTCCAGCAGTTCGTTCAGCATGTCGAGGTACTCCACCGCGTCAATTTCCGATAGGGCCTTGCGGATGCAGTAATCGGAAACCTGCCGCATCTTCAACTCCCTGGTGATGCGGTTCCTGCCCCAGCCCTTCATCCTGAATTTTCCCCTCGCAAACGAGCGCGCGAAGCGCTCCTCATCCAGGAACTTGTCCTGGATCAGAGCCACCATGATATCCTCCAGGTCGCTGCCATAGACACCCAGGTCGAGCAGCTTGCCGCGCACCTCCTTGTGGCAGCGGTCCTGGTAGGCGCAGAACTGCTGCAACTTGGTCAGCGCCTGTTCCTTTGAGAGGTATTTCTTTTCCATGCTGCAATCATTTTGCAGGATTGCCGAGGAGCGTCTGCACCCCGTTTTCCAGGATTTCCATCAGCAGGTCAATCTCGCGCAGGTGGGTGCGGAAAGACAGCACCGCCAGCCTTATCCACACATTGCCGTCAATCGTGGTGGAGGAGACGAAAATGCGCCCGTCCCGCTGCACATGGTGCACCAATTGCCGGTTGAACTCATTGGCATCCCTGCTTTCCGGCACATATCGGTAAACGCAGACCGACAATTCCGGGAAGGGGCCGGTCTCAAAGCCCCTTTTGCCGATTTCCTCATAAAAATATCGGCACAGCAGGATTTTCTCCTCCAGGGCTGCCTTAAACGGTTCCACGCCGTACAGCTGCAGCGGCATCCACATGCGGAGGCCCCGCCAGTGCTTGGTCAGCTCGGGGGACAGGTCAGCGGGGCTGTACTCTTCCCTGGCGTTCAGCGTGTCCTGCATGTAGTTGGCCTGGTAGTAGTGCGAATCCATCTGGGCCCGCACGTTTTTTATCAGGACGGCGCCCAGGCCGTAGGCGAGGAAGAGGCCCTTGTGTGGGTCTATGGCCAGGGAGTCAGACCTTTCGATGCCCCGGAATGCGCTCCTCACGGTGGAGCCATCGGGGTTTTCCAGGTCTGTCAATATGAAGAAGCCGCCGTAGGCAGCGTCTATGTGGAACCAGATGTCGTGTTCCTGGCAGATGTCGGCGATGCGGTCGAAGGGGTCCATGGCGCCAGTGTCCGTGGTGCCGGCGGAGGCCACCGCCAGGAAAGGATGCAGTCCTGCTGCCACATCTGCTTTGACCTGGGCGGCCAGGGCGTTGGCATCCATGCGGAAGCGCTGGTCCATGGGGATGATGCGGACGACGGCCTCCGCCATGCCGCCGATGCGGATGGCCTTGTGGACGCAGTGGTGCACCTGAGCGGTGAGGTAGATGACGGATTGCCTGACTTTTTCGGCGGAGATTTTTTTAAAGTCCCGGGCGGTGACGAAGGCAATCAGATTGGCGATGGAGCCGCCGCTGGCGAGGTTGCCCAGGGCGGTATCGGGGTAGCCGATGAGCTGGCACATCCAGCGGAGCAGCATGTTTTCAATGCGGACGGCACCGGGGCCGCCGAAGAACATGCCGGCGTACTCGTTGGAGACGGCCGCGAGGTAGTCACCCAGGGCACCGGCGTAGATGCCGCCGCCGGGGATGTAGCCGAGGTGTCCGCCAGAGGCAGGGTTGAGCCCTGCGGTGGGGATGTTTTCCTTGAGTACCTGGAGGATGCGCTCCATGGACTTGGGTTCTCCGAAGGGGAAGTCCAGCAGTCCTGCCGCCGGTTTTTCCATCAGCAGGAAGGCTTTCCCTTCGGGCAGCTGGTCGATGAATTCATGGGCGTACAGGTGGGTGGCCTCGTCCCAGGCATCGCGCTGGGACGGGGAGGGTTCGAGTTGTCGGGAGGCCTGGGCCAGGTGTTCTATTTTTTCTCGCATGGTATTTTTTTAAAAATGGAAATCCCCCCAAAAGGGATTCGGCTGAGCTTAGGCTTCGCTACCGCCGTTTGCTTCTCGGAA
>JBEAYO010000066.1:0-10792 GCA_041159285.1 Bacteroidota bacterium
CACTGGAGTACAGTATCAACGGGGGCACGAGCTACCAGTCCTCCGCGACCTTCTCGAGCCTTCCCCCCGGCACTTACAACATCATTGCCAGGCTGGCGTCCAATCCCACCTGCACCGCGGCGTACAGCAGCAACCCGGTGACCATCAATGCAGTGCCGACCCCGCCGACAGTCGTGGAACCCGAAATTACCCAGCCAACCTGTGCGGTGACCACCGGCATGATTTCGGTGAATGCATCTGGTGGCATGCTGGAATACAGCATCAATGGTGGCACCAGCTACCAGTCCTCCGCGACCTTCTCCGGCCTTTCCCCCGGCACTTACAACATCATTGCCAGGCTGGCCTCCAGCCCCACCTGCACCACGGCGTACAGCAGCAATCCGGTAACCATCAACCCTGTTCCAAATGCGCCGAATGTCACTGCCCCAACCCTTACCCAGCCAACCTGCACAGTGAACACCGGTACGATTCTGGTGAATGCAACGGGGAGCGGGGTCTTGGAGTACAGCATAGACGGTGGAAACAACTACCAGCTTTCAGCTGTATTTCCAGGCCTTTCCCCGGGGAATTACAACATCGTCTGCAGATTGGCATCTAACCCCACTTGCACAATTGCTTACGGAAACAATCCCGTGGTTATCGACCCTGTCCCTGTTGCACCAACAGTCACGGCACCGACACTCACGCAACCGACCTGCGCGGTTCCCACGGGGACCATCATCGTCAACGCACCCGATGACGGAACGCTGGAGTTCAGCGTCGACGGCGGCAGCAGCTATCAATCCTCGGCAATATTTTCCGGTCTTTCCCCAGGCACTTACAACCTTGTGGCCAGGCTGTCTTCCAGTCCCACCTGCACCACTGCCTACAGCTCCAACCCCTTGGTGATTGACCCTGTCCCAGTTGCGCCAACGGTCACGGCACCGACGCTCACCCAGCCGACCTGCGCGGTGAACACCGGGGCAATTCTGGTGAATGCAACGGGGAGCGGAATCCTGGATTACAGCATAGATGGCGGCAGCAGCTATCAGTCCTCGGCAGCGTTTTCAGTGCTCGCCCCAGGAACTTACGACATTGTGGTCAGACTCGCCTCCAGCCCTACCTGCACCACCGCCTACGGCTCCAACCCGGTAGTAATCAATCCTGTCCCTGTTGCGCCGACGGTCACTGCACCGATACTCACCCAGCCTACCTGCTCGGTGAATACTGGGGCTATTCTGGTGAATGCAACGGGGAGTGGGATCCTGGAGTACAGCATAGACGGCGGCATCAGCTATCAGTCCTCGGCCGTGTTTTCCGGGCTCCCCTCCGGCGCTTATAATATGGTGACCAGGCTGGCCTTCAGTCCCACTTGCACGACTGCCTACGGCTCCAACCCGGTAGTAATCAATCCTGTCCCTGTTGCGCCGACGGTCACGGCACCGATGCTCACGCAGCCGACCTGCGCGGTGACCACAGGTGTCATTGCGGTCAATGCAGCTGGAAGTGGCCTGTTGGAATACAGCGTTGATGACGGCAGCAGCTACCAGTCTTCCCCAACGTTCACGGGCCTTGCGCCAGGCAGTTATAACATAGTGGTGAGATTAGCATCAAGTCCGACTTGCACAACTGCCTATGCCGGCAATCCAGTGTCATTGACAGCCCCAGGTGCCCCGCAGATAAGCGCTGTGACGGTCGTCCAACCCACCTGTGCAGAGCCTTCCGGAAGCATCTCAATTGCGGCGACGGGGACTGGCGCTTTGGAGTACAGTGTAGATGGAGGAGCGAGTTATCAGACAAGCCCGCTTTTTGAAAACCTGCCCCCGGGCACTTACGACGTGCGGGTGCGCTTGCTGTCGGACCAAACCTGCGTGGGCATACACCAGCCACAGATAGTATTGAGCCCGGCCTCGGGCTGCTGTCCCAGCATGCTGGCTGTGGATGACACGCCGATTGCTTCGGGCACATACCTGGCATCGAGCTTTATCACTTCAGCAGGCTTGGTGGCGGCAGGTTCCAGCGTCGAATTCAAAGCGGGGCTGTCAGTGGAGTTGCTGCCGGGATTTGAGGTGGTGCTCGGCGGATTGTTCCAGGTCATCATGGAAGGTTGTGTACAGAATCCATAAGGAAGGTATGTCAGCCGGATTTTTTTTTGAAAATAAAAGTTTACAGGCGGGATGGGAGATGATTTCGCCGGCAGGCATATAATTTTGCGCTATTATTTCATAAAACTTGAGGCTGTCTCAAGTCTGTTTTAACAATAGCCAATCATGCCTGCCTTGCGCCAACTATTCCTCCAACACCTGGCTCAGACCAGCGACATACCCCTGATGCTGGAAATCGAGCGGGCGGAGGGTTCTTTCCTGTACGATGCCGCCGGAAGGGCCCATCTCGACCTGATTGCCGGTATCAGCGTGAGCGTGCTCGGGCACCGGCATCCGGCGGTGGTTGCTGCGGTGAAAGAACAAGCCGACAAGTACCTCCACACGCTGGTCTATGGCGAATATGTGCTGTCGCCGCAGGTGCGCCTCGCTGAATTGTTGGCGGGACAATTGCCTGCCGGGCTGGACTCCGTTTATTTCGTCAACTCCGGCAGCGAGGCTACAGAGGGCGCCATGAAGCTCGCCAAGCGCTTCACGGGCAGGGCGGAGATCGTCGCCTGCCGGGAAGCGTATCACGGCAGCACCCAGGGTGCGGCCAGCCTGATGGAGCCCAAGACCTTCACCCGGGCTTTTCATCCCCTCTTGCCCGGCATCAGGCACATTCGTTTCAACCGGGAGGATGACCTTGAAACAATCAGCGAGAAGACAGCCTGCGTCGTGCTGGAAACTGTGCAGGCAGAGGTGGGGGTGCAGCTTCCGTCGCCCACCTATTTAAAGGAGTTGCGCAGGCGCTGCGACGAAACCGGCGCTTTGCTGGTGCTGGACGAGATCCAGGCTGGCTATGGCCGCACCGGCACGCTGTGGGCCTTTTCGCAGTTCGGCATCGTGCCGGACATCCTGCTGCTGGCCAAGGGCATGGGGGGAGGAATGCCCATCGGGGCCTTTGTGGCCTCCCGGGAGCTGATGTCATCGCTCAGCTTTGACCCGCCCCTGGGGCACATCACCACTTTCGGCGGGCATCCCGTGTGCTGTGCAGCAGCCCTGGCGACGCTGGAGGTGTTGGTGCAGACAGACCTGGTCGGGCAGGTCCTGCAAAAGGAGGCCTTGTTCCGCTCCCTGCTCACCCATCCCGGCATTGTGGAAGTCCGCAGCGCCGGCCTGCTGATGGCCGTGGAGGTGGGCGATTTTCCGGTGCTGCGAAAAGTAATCCTGGCCTGTCAGCAGCGCGGCGTTGTCACCGACTGGTTCTTGTTCAACGATCGCAGCCTGCGCATCGCACCGCCGCTCACCATCTCCGATCAAGAGATTCGACTGGCCTGCCAGGTCATTCAGGAGGCGATCGATGAGGTATTGGCGTAGGGAGCGGGTATTCAGTTTCCCTCAGCGCAACTTTCATCCACTTTCCCCCAGCAGCATAAATAAACACGGCCCCCGGAGCTGGCGCCTGCTTCAGGCTGACCCTGCAGCCATTGCCTGCCACCTGGAAGCGCCAGCGCGTTGTCTCGTAATCTCCCGTGCCGTCACCATTTCGCCACCACCATGTGCCCCATTGGCTGAACGCAAGCTGAAAGACGCCGGCTTCCGCAGCTGATACCTGAACCCCTTCCGCCGCGCTGTTCACGTTGTACTGTGCGATTTGAAAAAAGCGGCCCCTGGCAGGCTTGCCCGCCAGGTACTTCAAGGCGTGCTTGAGGGCCAGGTCCTGTCCGCTGAAGTCCCGGAACAGCGGCAATCCCTGGTAGTTTTCCGGGAATGCCAGCACATACACCTCCGGTGCCTCCGTCCATCGGAAGTCCTCCAGCAGGCTGTGGAGGAGACGGGCGCTGTCCCGCCAGGCCGTGTTCACCTTTCCCAGGAAGTAAACCGATGCGCCGAGCCAGCCAAGGAAGCAGGCGAGCCGCAGTCCGCGGGGCAGGAGTTGCAGCAGCGCGGCCAGTCCGGTGAAAAAAAACACGGCGGCCAGATAGCCATAGCGGTCGTTCTCTCCCTGCAGCAGCCAGGCGACGTATAAGTTACAGACCGGCAGGAGCGCCAGCACAAACAATATCCAGCTCCCTGCAGCTGTGCGCAGGGCTGTGTTGATTTTTTTAAAACAAAAAGCAAAGAGGACAGGCAGCAGCGCAGCCAGTGCCAGTCCGCCGGCGGCTACCCCGGGTTGTTCCAGCCAGGACATCAGTGCCTGCCGCCAGTCGTGCGGCATTTCCCGCCAGAAAAAAAGGTATTTGGCGGTGTATTTCAACAGGTTGGATGAGACTTCGAGCGGATGAAAGCGCAGGTGCACAGCCTCTCCGTAATGCCCCACCCAGCCTCCGAGCAGCACCTTGTTCAGCAGGAAGTAAACCATCACCAGCGCCAGCTGGGGCAGGAGCAGTCGCCCGGCGATGTGCTTTGCCGGCAGTCGCCCTCCTGACAGTGACAGCATCACCGCCCAGATTGCACTGAGCGGGGGCAGTGCCAGCGCCAGCTCAAAGGTGAAAAGTGCCACCAGGAATGCCAGGTGAGACCCGGCCAGGCAGTGCAGCCTGCCGTTGTTGAGGTAGCAGCCCGCCAGCCACAGCGACAACTGCACCAGCAGTGTGCAACTCAGGAAGTTGAAGCAGACCTTCCATACCACGGCTTCCGCCTGGTAGGGGGAGCTCATGAAAAGCAGGGCTGCCATCAGCGCTGCCGGCGCTGCGTTTTTCAACCTGTTTTTTTCAAATAACTGGCTTGCGAGCAGGAAGGCCAGAAGGCTGTTGGCCGCGTGCAGCCCTGTGAAGACCAGGTGCCAGGGCAGGGCGTCGAGCCCGAATCCTTTTACAAACAGATACAGGAAGAAATTGGTCACCTGGTGCATGGCCGGAAAGCCAAAGCAGGTGAGGAAGTCCCGGAAGGGGGCGCCCTCCATCCGGTCCAGCAAGCCGGTGAAGTCGGTGGCAAAGCCGGCGCCCACCGTGCCGGCGTAGAGCAGGAAAGTGCCGGCCGACAGCAGCAGTGCCACCGGCAGGGTGGCAAAAGGCCGTGCAGTTAGCTGCCTGAGGTCCATGTTTTTGTTTTTTAAGTCCCGTCAACTATCTTATTCCAAGCATAAAATCATCAAAATCCGCCGAACTGAGGGCTATAGATCGTCGGTTTTAAAACTAATAAAAATGTAACTATTTCGCACCCCTTGCAGATGCTGTTTGCCTCTCGGAAAGGGCGGCGCAGCCCCGCGCCCTTTCCGGAAGGCAAACAGAATCGATGAATTTTACTTGCTTTTGTCTATAATTTGAGCATTTATTGCAATTTTGCCCTAAACTACTACTTTTTTCCCAGCGCCATAAAGTCCACATGCACAGCTTGATTCACCTCGCTCTATTCCTGCTGGCGGCAGCGCCGGCAGCTGCCCAGGTCGCCGCCAGTGCCAGGACAGACAGCACCCGAATGTACCTTGGCGACCAAATGACCCTGTACCTGGAGGTCCTGCAGCCGGAAGGCATTGCCATCCAGCCGCCCTCCCTGCCATCCGCCGGGGAGCGTCAGCCGGAGTTCCTGGCAGAAGACAAATGGGACACCCTGGAGAACAGCGCCGGAAAGCTCCGCTTGTCCAAGTCCTTCGTCTTCATGGCCTGGGACACCGGCACCCTGCAAATACCTCCCGTTTCCGTGCCCTTTCAGGCAGGCGACAATACAGACACGGTCTTCACCGAAGCCATTTTTTTGGAAGTGCTGATGCCGCAGGTGGACACCACCCTGGCCGACATCAAGCCCATCCTGGCAGAGCCGGCCAACTGGAGCGATTTCATGCCCTATCTGGCGGCCATCGGTGTCCTGCTCCTCGTCATCGCGCTGTTGTTGTACCTGAGGAAGCGAAAGTCCGCACAGGCAATTGCAGAGCCGCCGCCACCTGCCTTGCGCCCCGATGAGCTGGCGCTTCAGCAACTCGAGGAATTGCGGCGCAAGCAGTTGTGGCAGCAGGGGGCAGTGAAGGCCTATCACAGTGAGCTCACCCATATCATCCGGCAATATCTTGAGAACAGGTATGGCATTCTGGCCCTGGAGCAGACCACGGCTGAGATCCTGGACCAATGGAGCCACCTGGGGCTGGATGAAACGCAGGCCGAGAAATTGAAAAGCCTGTTGGAGACTGCCGACCTGGTGAAATTTGCCAAGGCGACGCCGCCGGAGTATTTCCACGACCGGGCTTTGACCTATGTGGAAGCCTTTGTGCATGAAACCAAGCCGGTGGTCCTGCCTGCCGGCGAAACTGAGATATAAGATGCCAGACAATCTTCAATTCCTGCATCCCTGGTTCCTGTTCCTGCTGCCGCTGCTGTTGCCGCTGGCCTGGTACCGGCTTCGCCGGCAGGCCTCGCCGTTTGTCGCACTCAGGATGCCGACGCTGGATTCCGTTAGGGATGTTCCCTCCTGGAAGGTCTTTTTGGCGCGGCTCTCACCCTGGCTGCAGTTGTTGGCGATGGCCTTTCTGATCATTGCCCTGGCCCGTCCGCAGCGCACGTTGAAGGAGGAAGTCGTGAAGGCAGAGGGGATAGATATCCTGCTGGTGATGGATTTGTCGAGCAGCATGCTCGCACAGGATTTCAAGCCTGACCGGCTGGAGGTGAGCAAGCGCGTGGCCTCCGAGTTTGTGCAAAAGCGGGAATACGACCGCTTCGGGCTGGTCGTATTCAGCGGGGAGGCATTTACCCAATGCCCGCTCACAGCGGACCACCGGGTGGTGACTGGCTTCATCGAGAGCCTCAGCTGTGGTTACCTGGAGGATGGCACGGCTATCGGGATGGGGCTGGCCACGGCGGTGAACCGGATTAAGGATAGCCAGGCGAAGAGCAAGGTGATCATTCTGCTGACCGATGGCGTGAACAATGCCGGGTATGTCAAGCCGCTCACTGCGGCGGAGATTGCCAGGGAATTCGGGGTGCGGGTTTACACCATCGGGGTGGGGAAGCAGGGGGAGGCATTGACGCCCATCAGCCGCCGCAGCGATGGCCGCTATGTGTTCGGCCTGGCGCGGGTGGAGATAGACGAGGAGCTGCTTCGCGAGATCGCCTCGCTGACTGGCGGCCGCTACTACCGTGCCACCAGTGCCAAGGTGCTGGAAGAGGTTTACAATGAGATCGACGAGTTGGAGAAGACGGAAGTCGAGGTGACGAGTTTCAGGCGGCACAGCGAGGAGTTTGCGCGCTTCGCCTTGCTGGCCCTGCTGTTGATATTGCTGGAGCTGGTGCTTCGCTACACGGTGTTGCGCAGCATCAACTGAGGGGGCAAGGGCACTCAAAAGCCCATCTTGCCAGGCGCCTCGCCAATGGGACTGTTGAGACAGCGTGCGACCTTCCGCAAGCTAAACAGCGCCGGCGGAATGGATGGCCGGGTCTTTTGAGACAGAATCCGCTCTTTCCGACAGATGGGCAGCATCAGTGGAACAAGCCGCATGGATCCCCTCCCCCCTTTTTTTACACCTTCCCCCTCCTGCCATAGAGTATAATCCAGCTGCCACTTTTCCTGTAAAAGCAGACGAGAAAGACACCGCATTTCAACAATTCTTACTATCCATCCAATCGTTTCAATTTTTTTTGAAATAATTAAAAATTATTTCCTCCGGTCCTTGGGAATCAAGTAACTGAAATACAGGTACTAAATGCATTTATTTATTTTTAATGCTATAATTTTTATTAGAATTTACAATTTTGTTTACCTTTTTATTTGAAATAATTAAACAAAAAAATACCTTTGTTGCACATTTTTAAAGTAATTCTTAACCTAAATAATGCCGCCATGTCAACGCACGATTTTAATAGCCGTTTTTACGAGTTATCACCCGTGTTGAACGCCTTTGCCTACAATCTGACGCAGAATGCGGAAGACGCAAAGGATTTGTATCAGGAGACGGCTTTCAGGGCGATAGCCAACCGGGACAAGTTCCTGCCAGACACCAATTTCAAGGCCTGGTTGTTCACGATCATGAAGAACATCTTCATCAACAACTATCGCAAGAAGGTTAAGTCCAACACCATCATGGATGCCACGGAGAACCTTTTCTATCTCAATTCCGGCAGCGATTCCATCGATAACCGCGGCGACGCCAACGTCCTCATGGAAGAACTCCGGGGGCTGATTGAGAAGCTGGACGACACCATCCGGATTCCTTTCCTGATGCATTACGAGGGCTACAAGTACCAGGAGATTGCCGATCATTTCGGCCTCCCGTTGGGAACGGTCAAGAGCCGCATCTTCTTCGCCCGCCGCGAGCTGAAGGCTGAAATCAAAAAGCGCTACCAGTTTGTGGACGACCTGCTGCTGAGGGCTTGATGTCTAAGATACAGCCAGAGGCTGGTGTTCCAGCCTCTGGCAAAACACATAGTCGGACTATTAAAGTCCTTTCCTTTCGCGGTTTGGCATTGTCGAATCGCTTTTTTTGTCTCTTGCCAGCCTGGTTTCGCCGGCGCTGCCCAGCTGTCGGAAAGCCCCGCGCACTTTTCAAAGAGGGGCACTGCACTCCGGCGACATTTTACACAACCCCGTTCTTTTACACAGCCTCCTTTCCGGGAACCTGTCTGCACTGGCAGAACGGATTTCAGTTCTTTTGAGGCAGTCCTGCCCGCAGCCATTTTCAGCACCAACAATTAAGACTGCTTTTTCAGCACCTAAAAGCGCCTGTCTCCTGTCCTCCCGGATAAAAATGCCGCACTTTCCTGCCCGGCCGCATTTTTTTTTCAGAGAAACAAAAAAAAAATTCCAAAAAAACACAGATAAAATAATATTTAGATTCACAAAATCGTTTTATAAATGGCAATATTTTAAAAATAAATAAATTGATAATGAGCCATTTAAATATAGTAATATTTTATCTTGAAAAGATACTTATTTTCACAACGACCAAATTTTGTCTTTGTTTACCCTTGTGTGTCGGTGCATATTTGTATCGTGAAAAGTGAATGACGAGCGGGGATGAAAAAGAGGAGCTTGAAAAGAGGGTTTGAAAATGTCAGTCAAAAGGATTGACCAACGGAATTGAAAATGTTCATGGGATTATAATTTGTTAATAGCCAGACGTCCCGGCGGTTTCTGCCGGGACGGGCTGTTTTTAAATCCCGGTTTTTCTCTTCCTGCAAAAATTTGAAATGTTCATGGGATTATAATTTGTTGGTAGTAAGCCCCCCTCAGCCTGAGGGGGTACTTACTAACTTTATCTTCCCGCAGAAAGATATGCATCAGCCTAAAAAAAAGGCCGGTTAAAAGTAACCAGCCGTACTAAATCAGTTCATGGGATACTAACTCTAATGCAAGAATCTATTAAAATGAAAATCTACTTCTCTTTCAAAAATTAGGCTGATGCAAAAATATATAGAGGTTTTCTTAAAGTCAAAATTTTGACAGAAAATCTTTAAAGAATTCGTTTTTGGATATGTTCATGGGATTATAATTTAAGAGTCGTGCCAGTGAGCACGACTTTTTTTTTGCCCCAGTCGCAAGCCCGCCCTCAAATGAAGTCCACGTCCACATGGTAAGGATAGCGCATCAGGTACTCGATCGCCTGTTGCAGGTCATACCCCTCGTAAACGGCCTTGTACAGCATCTGGGTGATCGGCACGTGCAGCTTCAGCTGATCCGCCAGAAACTTGGCGATGGCCAGGGACCTGACACCCTCTGCCGTCTCCGGCATGGATGAAAGGATCATCTCCCTCGACTCCCCCTTTCCCAGGCGATAGCCAAAGCTGTAGTTCCGGCTGCCCAGACTGGTCGCCGTGCAGATGAGGTCCCCGATGCCCGCCGTGCCCACAAAGGGCTTGGGCGATGCCCCCAGCGCCTTGCCGAAGTGTATCATCTCCGTCAAGCCCCGGGTGATGAGCAGGGCCTGTATGTTCTTCCCCATCCCGAGTCCCCCCAGGATGCCGCTGCCGATGGCGATGATGTTTTTCAGGGCGCCCGCGATTTCGGCGCCCAGGATCTCGTAGGTGCCAAAGACCTGGAAATGCCGGCTGCTCAGCATCTTCTTGCCGGCGTTGATGACCTCGTCGAACTTGCTGCCGATCACAGTGGCCGTGGGCTGCCCCTCCATTATTTCGTAGGCCAGGTTGGGACCCGAGAGGCAGCCGATGCGGACCACCACGCTCTCCTGGAGGATTACCTCGCTCATCGTGCTGACATTTTTCCGGCTGACCTTGCCCTGCAGCAACTCCTCCTCGCCAATGCCGCGCAGGTCGAACCCCTTGGTGCCGTGTATGAGCAGGTGGGAGGGCTTGAGAAATGGCGAAAGGGTCCGCATCATGTCGCGGAACCTTTCGGAGGGGACAATGGGGAAGATCAGGGTGCAGCGCTCCGCCACCTCCTGAAGGTCCATGGTCGCCCGGACCTGACTGGGAAGGGTCAGGTCATAGGACGGATGGCGGTGTTCCTGGTTGATGGAACTCACCACTTCTTCCTGCCGGCTGTACAACAGCACCTCCGTATTGAAAGACAGCAGGTTGGCCACTGCCACCCCGAAGCTGCCCGCTCCAATGACGCCGACCGGCTTCACATCTTGACTGCTTGCCATGTGCATGATGTTTTTGACTTTTTCAATTCAATGGTGTCGCCTAATAGTAGTACTAATAAACCTGTTCCCGGGATGGGATTTTCAGGAGGCTGTCTCAAAAGACTCGGCGCGCTTTTAAAATTCATTTCACCGGTGCCGGTTGGCCCCAGTAAAGGGCATTCGGCCGGCTACAGGCCGGCCGAATGCCTACAATCTCCCT
>JBEAYO010000067.1:0-10774 GCA_041159285.1 Bacteroidota bacterium
GGTTTATAGGGCACTCGGCGGGCCACAGGCCCTCCGAGTGCCCTTTCAGAAAGCCGTGCGGCACCGGCGAAACCAGCCGCAAGGACTTTTTTCACAACCCCAGACCGCCCTTTCCGGAAAACAAGCAACATCTGCAAGGGGTGCTAAAAAGTTACCAGAATTTTAAACAGCACCGCAAAAAAAAACAGGTTTAGATCAGTAATTCACGAATATGGAATACAATCCTCGCTCAATCGAAAAAAAGTGGAAAAAATGGTGGGATGACCGCCAGGTCTACAAGGTGGACAACAAAAGCACCAAGCCTAAGTATTACGTCCTGGACATGTTCCCGTATCCCTCCGGCTCCGGCCTCCATGTGGGGCACCCACTGGGCTACATAGCCTCTGACATTTACTCACGTTACAAGAGAATGCAAGGCTTCAACGTCCTTCATCCCATGGGCTATGACGCTTTCGGCCTTCCAGCGGAGCAGTATGCCATTCAAACTGGCATCCATCCGGCGAAATCAACTGCTGACAACATATCCCGCTACCGGGCACAACTGGATAACCTGGGCTTTAGCTATGACTGGAGCCGGGAAGTCAGGACCTGTGACCCTTCCTACTACAAGTGGACGCAGTGGATTTTTCTGCAGTTGTTCGGGCATTGGTATGACACAGCTGCCGGCTCGTCCAAACCAATTCAGCAGCTCATCTTCCATTTTGAGCATTCCGGCACAGCCGGCCTCAGGGCTGCCTGCTCTGAATCGCTCGATTTCGGCGCTGAAGACTGGAAAGCGATGTCTTCCAAGGCAAAGAGCGATGTGCTCATGAACTACAGGCTAGCCTATCGCAAGATGACCTATGTGTGGTGGTGTGAGGAGCTTGGTACCGTCCTCGCCAACGACGAAGTGAAAGATGGCGTGAGCGAGCGGGGAGGTTATCCGGTTGAGCGGAAACCCATGCTGCAATGGTCTCTGCGAATCACAGCCTACGCAGAGCGGCTGCTGAACGAACTTCAGGAGCTCAATTTCAGCGAGGCGATGAAGAAAACCCAGAGCAACTGGATAGGAAAATCGGTCGGAGCACAACTTTTTTTTGATTTGGACGGGCATTCCGACAAACTGGAAATTTTCACCACCAGGCCTGATACGATCTTCGGAGCTACCTTCATGGTGTTGGCTCCGGAACATGAACTGGTATCTAAACTCACCACACCAGCTCAAAAGGCAGCCATTGAAAAATACCTGGCCTACGTGACCACGCGAAGCGAAAGGGACAGAATGGCGGAAACAAAAGAGGTTTCCGGAGAATTCACCGGCAGTTACGCTGTCAATCCCTTTAACCAGCAGAAAATACCGGTCTGGATTGCCGAATATGTGCTCAAGGACTATGGAACCGGCGCCATCATGGCGGTTCCGGCCGATGATGAAAGGGACATGCGATTCGCTGACAAGTTCGGACTTCCCGTTGTTCACATTATCGACAAAAGCATGTATCCGGGTGCCACCATTGAAGAAAAGGTGGGCAAAATGATCAATTCTGATTTCCTGGACGGCATGGAGGTGCCGGATGCCATCGATTTGATGATCCGGCGAATTGAAGATATGGGAATCGGCTTCCGAAAGGTCAACTACAAACTCAGAGACGCCATATACAGCCGTCAGCGCTACTGGGGCGAGCCTTTCCCGATTGTTTATGACAAGGAAGGAGTTGCCCATCCTGTCAAGGAGCAGGAATTGCCGCTGGAATTGCCTGAACTGGAAGATTTCAAGCCGGTGGCAGGCACCAAATCGCCACTTGCCCGCGCAGAAAACTGGGTCAATCTCCCGGAAGGCTGGCATCGAGAGACAGACACCATGCCGGGCTTCGCAGGCTCCTCCTGGTATTTTCTGCGCTATATGGACGCCGACAACGACCGTGAGTTCGCCAGCAAGGAGGCATTAGATTACTGGCGAGACGTTGACCTCTACGTCGGCGGTACGGAACATGCCGTGGGTCACCTGATGTACAGCCGCTTCTGGCACAAGTTTCTCTTTGACATTGGGAAGGTCCCGACCCCCGAGCCTTACAAAAGGCTCATCAACCAGGGCATGATTCAGGGTGTCATTGAGAACATTTTCCTGTTGAAGGAAAAGGTGGACGGGGAAAGCAAATTTGTCTGCGCCCGGATTGCCAAAAAAATGAACCCGCAGGAAGTAGTAAGAATCCCCGTACTGGTGGATTACGTGGCCAACTATGGGTCGCCGGACTCGTATCTCAACCAGGCCGGCCTGGAGCAATTCATCAAATGGAGACCAGAGTTTGAGAATGCGCTGTTCGAAAGCGAAAGCGGCTGCTGGCAAAAGGGGCTCCAAAAAAATTCCCAGCCAGGAACGGAATTTAAATTCTACACCCTTTCGGAAGTAGGGAAAATGTCCAAGAGCAAGTACAACGTCATCAATCCCGATGATGTGGTGGAAAAATACGGCGCGGACTGCTTCCGGCTTTACGAGATGTTCCTGGGGCCCATAGAACAGGCAAAGCCATGGGACACCAAAGGGATTGATGGCGTGGCCAAGTTCCTTCGGAAACTCTGGAACCTTTTCTACGACGAAAATGGAAAATTGATAGTCAGCGAACAAGCGCCGGACAAGGAGGAGCTCAAAATTCTGCACACGGCTATCCGCAAGGTGACAGAGGACGTAGAGCGATTCTCTTTTAATACCTGCGTGAGTGCATTTATGATCTGCGTCAATGATCTGCGCAGTAAGAACTGCAGTAAGAAGGCAATTTTAGAGCCATTGACCAAGCTGTTGGCTCCTTTTGCCCCGCACCTGGCCGAGGAACTTTGGCATCTGCTCGGCAATGAGACGAGCGTCTGCCTGGCAGACTTTCCGGTGCAGAATGATGCTTACCTGGTGCAGGATGTGATAGCATATCCGGTGAGTATCAATGGCAAGAAGCGGGATTTGGTGGAGCTACCAGCCGGCATGGATGCCGCGCAATTGGAAGAGCTGGTTCTGAATCTTCCTTCTGTTAAAAAATGGATAGAAGGTAAACAAGTACAAAAGGTGATTGTTGTCCCTGGCAGATTGGTGAATTTAGTGGTGGTTTAACGAATAATAGAAAAATTATGCCTTGCAGACTTACTTTGGTATTCTTGTTTTGCAACTCCTTGCTCTTTGCACAGCAGCACAGTTCGGCTGATTTGAGACCCTGTGGAACAACGGAGGGTCGCTCTTCCTGGCTGCGAAGCTATCAGTCAAACCCCGGTGCGTTTCCCAGGACAGATGACTCCTTGTACGTCCCTGTCACAGTGCATATTGTCGGAAATTCAGATGGCACAGGCTATTTCAGCCTGCTCGGAGTGCTGGAGGCTTTTTGCACGCTGAACCAGGATTTTTCCGAGGCCGGAATACAGTTCTTCATCGAGGGGCAAATAAAATACCACGCCAATTCCACCTGGTACAACCACAACTTTCAACAGGGAGCAATCATGATGGTACAGAAGAATGTGCCGAACACCATCAACTGCTACATCGTCGAGAGCCCTGCAGGAAATTGTGGCTATAGCAACTACAACCTGGGCATTGCCCTGGCCAAAAGTTGCATCAGTCCTAATGACCACACCTGGGCACATGAAATAGGCCATTACCTTTCACTGCCCCATCCGTTCTCCGGCTGGGAAGGATACACGCATGACTACGGCACGCCAGCTCCTCCTGCTGTGAATGGAGAGCCCGTGGAGATGCTGGACGGCTCAAACTGCCAAAACGCCGGCGACGGCTTCTGCGATACGCCGGCGGACTATCTCAATTACCGTTGGCCTTGTAACCTGGATGGCCTGAGCAACACGGTGCAGTTTGACCCCTCAGGCGCGAGTTTCAAGTCAGATGGAACCTTGTTTATGTCTTACTCCCTTGATGAGTGCTCTGAAAGGTTCTCTCCGGAGCAAATAGCAGCCATGAAGGCAAACCTGCTGACTGAAAGGCCTAATCTGCTCTACAATCAAAACCCTCTATCAGCGCCGGATCCTTCAGCATTGGTTGTCGTAGCACCCCTGCCCGGCGATACCGTGGAAACTTTCGAGGAAGTGACCTTCAGTTGGGAGCCGCTGCCCAATGCAACGGCATATTTTCTGGAAGTGACCCTGCTGGCCAACTTCCAGGCAGTGCTCTATCGCTACGAAGTGCAAGGCAACTCCTTCACTTCGAATGACCTGAAAAAAAACAAGAAATACTACTGGCGGGTCAGGCCCTATAATAAATGGAATACCTGCAAAGTATTTTCTGAAGTTAATTCATTTCACACTGGTGAGGAGGCTTCTGTCAGTGCCACTGAAGCAGAATCAAATAAGCCCTCGGTTCTCATTCATCCCAACCCGGTATCGAATAACGAACGGCTCTTCATCACCGCTGACATGGGCGAATCAGACATCCAGCTGGTCGAGCTTCTCAGCCTGGAAGGACAGAAGGTCGGTGCCAGCCTTGGTAACCTCAACCTGCCGGCACAATCCCGGTGGGAACTTTCCCTCGAAGGCATTCCCGCCGGGGTATATCTCGTCAGAATCCAAACCCGAAAGGAGGTCTTTTTTGAAAAGTTGTTGAAGCTCTGAAAATACTGAATTCACTCAAAGCGAATGGGATGTGCCCAGACTCAACCCAGCGCCCTTATAATGCAGGGCGCAGCGCATTCCAAAGCATCAAAAGGGAATCACCCTTGTGCCTTTCCCTGCTTCCATGTAGCGGTGAAGAATCCGCCTGACTTCTGGATTATCCTCTTCCGGCCTGATGACATCAAACAATTCGGCCAGGAGGCCAGTCATTTCATTCAAATCGGCAAATCCGTAGCCCCTGTACTTGCCGTCTTCTACCAGAACCACAGCGTGTTCCCCGGCTTGTCTTCCCTGGTCCAGGAGGAAAAAATTCGGAGACGTGAAATTATTATCCAAAAAGCGCGCTGCCGCCTGGGCCCGCTCGTTGTAGTCCGCTGACAACTCCTGTTCTGCACACGCCCCCTTGCAAAGGTGTATCAGATAGTTGAAACATGGGCCGGTCCTGTTGTCCAGGTGACAGAGTCCAGGGCATAAATCATATCTTTCAAGTGCTGCCCGGAGCCAGCCGTGAGCTTTGGCCAGCGAGGAGAAGGAATTCAGAACAGTTGGCGGCAAATCCGCCTGCTTTTTAGGCAGCTTGATGGCCTCCAGACAGATATAGCCTTTGTCGTTGTGGAAAGACCGGATGGCATAGGGAAACTGGCTGGCCCGCTGGGCGCGATTCACAGCGGGGCGCATTCTCTTGATTTCAGCTGACTCCATTAAGAGCGCAATCAATTCGCTGCCAGTGACTTCCCAGGAAACATCCGCCACTTTGTCCTGTAGTTTTGCCGCCTTTTCAGTCTTAACTGAAAAATGCTCTGCAATGCGCTTTTTTATGTTCAGGCTTTTGCCCACGTAAATGACATCACCGGCCTCATCATGGAAATAATAAACGCCACATTTTTCAGGGGCTTCGTGCAGCTTTTCCAGCGTGAAATTCTTCGGCAGGAGGGATTCCCTCACCCCGAGATTGACCATGCTGCCGACATTCTCCCTGCCGGATTCCGACTGCAGAATCCGATGGAAAAGGTCTGCAGTCGCCAGCGCATCTCCCATGGCCCTGTGCCTGTCTCCTGCATTCAACTGCAGGTGGGCTATCAGGTTTCCCAGGCTGTAGGAGTGATAGCCGGGGAAAGCCTTCCTGGCAAGCCTCACAGTGCATAACTGCTTCCGGTTGTAACTGTAGCCAAGTCTCCTGAATTCCTCCTGCATAAAGCCATAGTCGAACCGGACATTATGCGCCACGAATATATGCCCCTCCGTCATTTCGACGATGTCTCGAGCAACTTCAAAAAAGCGGGGGGCCTCCCTCACCATCTCATTGGTGATGCCTGTCAATTCCGTGATTCCATAGGGAATTGGCACTTCGGGATTGATCAGCGTTTCATAGCGACGGAGTATCTTCTCTCCGTCGTGAAGAATAACCGCAATTTCTGTAATTTTATCCCGCGCTGGGCGGCCGCCCGTCGTCTCTATGTCTATGATTGCGAAATGCTGTTTCAATTTTTAAAACATTATGGTTGTAAATTTAAAAATATTTGTTGCGATTGCCGCGTTTTTTTTTCTTTTTTTCACACAATGCAGTCTCAAAAAAGCAGAATCCGGCATTGACAGGGAATCCAGTGAAGGGGGCGCCGGTAATAGGGTAGAGGGGGGGACTTTGATTGCCCCTGGCGCAGAAAGGCTTTCCGAGTACCTGCCGCTGCTCAAAGGCAAAAAAGTCGGTGCAGTGGTAAATCACACCTCGATGGTGGGTGCGAAGCACCTGGTGGATACGCTGCTAGGCCTGGGGATTGAAATTGACAGGATTTTTGCCCCGGAGCATGGGTTCAGGGGCACCGCTGACGCTGGCGAAATCATCAAGGATGGCAAAGATGCCAAAACAGGAATCCCCGTTGTCTCGTTGTACGGCAGCAGGAAAAAGCCCTCTTCTGAGGATCTCGCGGCCCTGGACCTGGTGTTGTTCGACATTCAGGACGTGGGCGTGCGTTTTTACACCTACATCTCCACACTGACCTACGTCATGGAGGCCTGTGCCGAGAACAATCGCCCCTTGTTTTTGCTGGACAGGCCCAACCCCAACGGTTTCTACGTGGATGGCCCCGTGCTAGATACTTCCCTGCGTTCTTTTGTCGGCATGCACCAGGTGCCTGTTGTTTATGGCATGACCATCGGAGAATACGCCTGGATGGTGAATGGTGAAAAATGGCTGCCCCGCGATTTGCAATGCCAGTTGAGCATTGTTCCCTGCAGCGGTTACGACCACAGCAAGTTCTACGAGCTACCTGTAAAACCTTCGCCTAACCTGCCCAACATGAGAGCCATCTACCTCTATCCTTCACTTTGCTTTTTCGAGGGGACGGATATCAGCGTTGGCAGGGGAACGGACAAGCAATTCCAGATCTATGGTGCCCCCGGGATGACCAATGGTGATTTCACATTCACGCCCCAGTCCCGGGAAGGCGCGAAAAGCCCACCCCACCTCGGACTACCTTGCAGGGGTCATGACTTATCAACCATACCGATTGAAGATTTGCGCGCTAGGCGCACCATCAACCTGCAGTATTTAACCAATGCCTGGTCCGGCTTTGATGACAAGGAGCGTTTTTTTCTGAAAACCAATTTTTTCGAAAAGCTGGCCGGCAGGCGGGAACTGAGGACGCAAATACAATCTCAGATTCCTGAAAAGGCAATCCGGGACACCTGGGAGCCTGCCTTGAGCTCATTCAAGGTCATCAGGAAAAAATACCTCTTGTACCCGGACTAGGCCGCATGCCAATCAGAATTCACGGCTGAGCTGAAGCCTGACTTCATTCTCGGGAACTTCCACCTGCTGCTGCAAGCCATTCAACAGCACGGCCTGGTTTCTGCGCATGGCCCTGGCAAACCTTCCTTCGATTTTCCATTGCTTTCCCAATTGAAAACCGGCATTCAGGTAGAACTTGAAGCCCTGTCCAAAACTCGGCAGAATTGAGTTCTCTCCCGCAAGGCCCCTTTCAAAGGCGTAAAACCTCACGTCGTAGTCGCTTGTGTTGAAGAAACTATACCTGGTACTGCAGTAAAAAGGCCTGCCCATCTCTTTGTAGACCACCTCCTGATAAGCCATCACGCCGAATTTCACTCCCTCTGCCTCAGTGAAATAGCCCGCCTCCACGCGACTCCTCCATTCAATCGCCTTGCTCAGCGAGTACATCAGGTGCAAGCGGGATTGCGACAGAGATTGTTGGTGCTGGAATTCCTTCCCTGAGCCTCCAAGCCCCGAGGGGAAGTGGTATTTATTTTCCTGGCGAACCTGGAAATACAACTCCATTTTTCGCTTTACGCGGTAAGTGCAGCGCACCAGCCACTCAAACCCTGCCGTGGGAGCATTTTCACCGAACCTTATCCAATCGTGGCGATAGGTGTCGAAAAATAAATTTATTTGAAATTTCCTGGATATCTGTGCCTGCAATCCCAGGTACAATCCTCGCTCATTGCTGCTCTTGGCAGACTCTCCGAACACATTCGAATTCAAAGACAGATATTGCCGGCTGTAGTAGCGATGCAGCAACACCAAATCGGTCTTTCTGTCAATTGAGATAATCAACCCGTTGAGTAATGCCACCTTGCCCGGCATGCTGCATGCGGCCTCTCCGAAAAAGTGGAAATTGCGCAAGGCCAGTGCGTAGTCAACGCTGACGTTGAGGAGGCTTTTTCCTCTGAATGCAAATTGATTGTGCGGAAGATCAGCAGGGTAGAGCGGAAGCGATAATTTTTCGTATAGCTGATTGATTCCAAACTGCAGCAAACGACCCCGGAACCTGGCACTGATTCCGGCTGAGTGCTTCCTGAGGGCGCCCCTGTCCTGGATTTCAGAAGCGGTGCGGTGCAGACCAGCGTATTGCAATGAGCTGGCGTGAACAGGCCTGTCGGAATCTTCTGTGGTTATCAAGTTGGCGTCTCTTTTCCGGGAAGAGGCGAACAGCAAGACATTCCAGCTGCTTGTCAGGCGAAAGTCTAGCGCCGCGCCTCTGAAAA
Source organism: Bacteroidota bacterium (assembly GCA_041159285.1). Taxonomy (GTDB): domain Bacteria; phylum Bacteroidota; class Bacteroidia; order Chitinophagales; family Saprospiraceae; genus UBA6168. The sequence goes on from JBEAYO010000067.1 coordinate 8,575, forward strand.
AGGCGGCTTCCTGTACTGATCCATGGGGTTTCAGGTTGGTGGCCAAACGCTTTATCGCCACACTCTGTGCGTTTTTACCCGAGCCAAACCCCTGATAAACCACCAAGCCCTGGCCCATGGAAACCAAAAAGTCGCCAAGGATGATATTTCGCAATGACCTTTTAGGCCGCTCTATCTGCCAGTAACCGCTGTAGAAGTCAAAGCCCTTTCGGTTGCTGCCGCGCAGGAACTCTTCTCCTGCATCTTTCTCGGCGGTGAATCCAGCCGCCAGCTTGCCGGGTTGGGTAAACCGGTATCTCAACAACAAGTGATGCGGGCTGCCAAGTGCACTGATTGGGGCACCAGGGGAGGCATCAACCTCCTCCAAAGACCTTCGCCATCGGAGGAACATCCTGCTTTTCTGTTCTGTCACAGGCTGATTGAACTTGTTGTAGGCAGTCCTCACTGGTGATACCGATACAAAGGGAAGCAGCTTGTCTATCAGGTGGCTGTCCAGACCTGGCACCGCCTGAAGCTCATAGATAGATTCCAGAAAACCGGCTTGTTGAAGATACTGCATTAATGCTGCGGCTGCTGTTTTGTCCAACACAGGGATTTTTTCAAGTTCCTCAAGGCCTGCCTCATTGAGGTTAAGTCTTTCACCAAACAAGGCGCCCTCCGCAATGTCCTGAATGTTTTCCCGCGGTAAATCGCCAGTTGAAATCAATTCCGCGCCGGCGGATTCCAGCAGGTCCTCATGAAGCACTTCAGCTGGACCGGATTGCTGGCCAATCAGGCAAGGGCAGCAGGAGAGAAACAAGGCAAGCAGGGAAGAAAATTTCATTTGGTTTGTTTTGAGGTTTGCTGGCTTAATCGAGTTGAATCGCCTTCAACTTCCGGTCAAGGGCATTTGAAACATTTTCCCTAAGACCGTTTCTTCAAATATAATGAAATAAAAACTATTTCGCCACAGCCGCAAAGTATTTTGATAAAAATCCCCAATTGAAAAATTATTTTGAATCAGCGCTGCATTGTTCATAAATATTCTGAAGCGCATTGTTTGCCTGGCCGAGTTTTTTCAATGCTCGGACGATTGGTTTTGAATGGAAACAAGAATCAGTAGTTTTGCGTAAAATTTGAATCTTTTTGGTTCATTTCTGGACGCCGGCAGCGTTCAAACCACAGGTTCAACAAAAAAAAATTCCAGCATGACAAAGATCAAACTAGAGTACATTTGGTTAGATGGCTCCAAGCCGACCCAAGGTATGAGGAGCAAAACGAAAATCGTTGACAGTTCAAAATTCAGCGGCAAACTAGAGGATTGCCCTATGTGGTCCTTCGACGGCTCTTCGACCGAACAGGCACCCGGCGGCTCTTCAGACTGCCTGTTGAAACCAGCATTCATCTGCCCGGATCCGGCCAGAAAATCAGCTTACCTCGTTCTCGCTGAAGTGCTGAACGCCGATGGCACTCCTCACGGGACCAATGGCAGGGCTACCATCGCCGACGAAGATGACGACTACTGGTTTGGATTTGAACAGGAATACTTCCTCTGGGATCCTGAAACCGACAAGCCGCTGGGGTTCCCGCAAAATGGCTATCCCAGGCCTCAAGGCCCTTACTACTGCAGCGTAGGGGCACAAAACGCTTTCGGCAGAGACATCGTGGAGGAGCACCTCGACATCTGCATTGAAGCCGGATTGAACGTGGAAGGCATCAATGCGGAAGTTGCAGCAGGTCAGTGGGAATTTCAGATTTTTGCGAAAGGAGCCCGATCAGCTGGTGACCAAATCTGGGTTGCAAGGTATCTGCTGGAAAGGACTGCCGAAAAGTATGGCGTTGCCGTAAACTGGCACTGCAAGCCGCTGGGGAACCTTGATTGGAACGGATCGGGCATGCACTGCAACTTCTCCAACTCGACCCTGCGCAATGCCGGCAGTAAAAAAGTCTTCGAAGACATCTGCAGTAAGTTCGCCTCCAAGGAGGCCATCCAGGACTGCATCTCCGTATATGGTGCTGACAACCACCTGCGCCTGACAGGAAAGCATGAGACACAGTCGATAGACAGGTTCTCTTATGGTGTTTCCGACCGCGGTGCATCCATCCGCATTCCCATCAGCGTAGTCGAAAACGGTTGGAGCGGTTACCTGGAAGATCGCCGTCCCAACTCTGCCGCCGATCCTTACAAAGTGGCAGCAGCTATCATCCGCCGCCTGACTTC
>JBEAYO010000068.1:0-10642 GCA_041159285.1 Bacteroidota bacterium
TCTTTTAAAAGGGCGCGGGGCGCAGCCCCGCGCCCTTTCCAGAAGCCATGCGGCACCGAAGGAACCAGCCGCATGAGCTTTTTACACAACCCCTTTCCAGAAGGCCAGCGGCATCTGCAAGATGTGCTAAACAGTTACGCTTATTCAAGCTGCAGCGCGACAGCTTGAAAATGCTTGACTTGACGACATTGCGCAGAAGCCCGGCCGAATCCCCTTGGTTTTGAGGAAATCCCCCGGCTTTGACTGGACCAACTGGCAATTGTGGCTTCCCAGCCGGTCAGGACTCCCATTCTTTCAACATGTTTTCAGTTTGGTTTATGTAATCGCCAAAAGCTTTTTTATTTATCCATTTGATACAGAGATACAACAACGGCATGATCAACAGCGAAAATGCCATGCCCTGGATTAAAAACAAGGGGTTTTTCAATAATTCATCCGCAGGCATCCCATCACTGCTCCCGCCAATCAATAGCCCGGCCAGATAGCCAAAAGGCAAGAAGAGCAGAGATCTGTGTTCAATCATCCTGATAGTCCTGCGCAGCAGACCCAGCTGTTGCCGGACAGTGTCCAAAATGGGTTGGTCAACATCTTCCAATGACTGGCTCAAAGCCTTTATCCTTTGATATATTTTCCAGTTGGAATACAGGGATTCCAAAACCCCCATCAACAATAAAGCTTTAATAAAGACAACGGAAAAAAGGAAAACATAATAAGTGCAAATCAGGGTGATGACCAGGTTGCCAACCAAACTCACCACGAGGTTCCTTTTGAGCGTTGCCAAAGGATTCCTGCTTCGCTTGGTAGCCGGCAACGCCAGTTGCTCTTGAACAAAGCCGGCTTCCCTCCGCTTCATCTCCTGCCATGATTTATCAATGTCCATTGGTGCTTCGCTTTAAATGGTTTGCAATTTTTTCCCTGATCCGATGAAGCTTCACGTTCAGGTTATTCGTGGTCATACCCATGAAATCAGCGATCTCCGGATTGGTAAAGCCATCCAGGTGCATGGTGACAATGGTCTTGCTCAGGTCATCCAAAGCGGCGATGGCACGATACAAGCGCTCCACCTGGTCAGAATCCGCCTCCGCTGCCTGACGCACGGCTGCCGCCTCCTGGATTTCCACTGTTTTTACCTTGGCGCGCTTGCGGTTTGCCGTGAGAATGGTATGCAGCGTCACCTTGTAAAGCCATGTATTGAAAGAGGATTGCTGCTGGAACCTGTCCTTGCTCTTCCAGGCCTGCAAGATGACCTCCTGCTTGAGGTCGTCCTTTTCACTTGCATCCTCCGTGTAAATGTGGAGCAGGTGATGGATCGTGCCTTGATGGGTGTTGATCAGTTCCAGGAATTCCTCTTGTGTCATCGCAAGCAGTTAAAACAACACAGGCTCGACAGTGTAGCCCTTTTTACGCAATAGTTCAATCACCCCGTTCTCGCCTGGCAGATGAGCGGCGCCGACTGCAATAAACGTCGGTTTTTGGGCAATTTGCTTTTCTATCACCGGTATCCAGTTGCTGTTGCGCACGGAAAGGAAGTAGTGGTTGAATTCCGGTATTTCCATGGAGACTTCTGACAGGGCCTTGTGCAACCCGTTCAAGTCCTCGCGCTGGTACATGTCCAGCATGTCTTTGAACTGAAAGGCAGCGTTGCCACCAAATTCCTTCACGAGCATTTTAGCCTGGTCCTGAATGCTGATCTTGTCAATCGTTTCCATTTGGAATTCAATCGACTCGAGGCCCAGGCGTTTTTTACGTTGCTGCCTGGCCAACTTGTCTAATTCGATTTCATAAGATGCCGTTTCCCCCATTTTTTCCTGCTCAATGGCTGCCGAGAAAAAAAATGGCTTCATCCTGACGTACGTGTTGAATTTGCTTTCGGGGATTTTCAAGGAATCAAGGCAGTGTGATTTGACAAGGTTGTAGTCTTCCTGCGACAAATAGTCTTCAAGTGTTTTGCCTTGTGGCAGCAAGGCCATTTTTGCAATTTTCACCTGTTTCGCGATGCCCATTTTCAGCCCGACTTCCAGGGCCAGGGCAGATGAGTTCTCAAACGCCTTTTGAATCCTCGGGGAAATGGAAAACTCGCTTTTGGGCATGACGTGGATAGTGCCGAACAAGTAAGAAGATTCGGGCAATCCTTTTCCTGAAATCTTCCACAGCAGGGAGTTTTCCTGTGCGCTGGCAGCGTTAGCAAGAATGATGAACAGGCAAAGGAGACAGCGTGCGATGGTTTTCTTCATGTTATTTGGATTTTGCTTTCGCTGTTAGTGTAAATCGGGCGCTGAAAATTACACCCGGCTGACATGGGCCACCCTTTATTTTTGTGCTGCCATCTGTCCGGCAGACTGCCAGGGGAATCTTCCATCTTGCGCTGGCAGGCTTTGCAGGCCAGCGGAACGAGGTTCCAACAGCATCCAAACCGTGGCATCCATAAAGTTCTGTAAATTCTCGCAAATGAGGGCAAAGACAGCTTTGTTGCGGCGCTGGCCCATGAAGCTTCCCTCTCTTTACAAAAAGAATCCCCTTAAAACTACAGGGTGTTCAGTTGATGCCGCTCCCCCCTGGAAAGGGCGGTCGGCGGTGCGCCTTGAGCACGCCGCCGGCTGCGGGGAAGGGGTTTTTAGGGCGTGGGGCTGCGCCCCGCGCCCTTTCCGGAGGCCAGCGGCATCTGCAAGGGGTGCTAAACAGTTACCTTTTTACACAAGCAAAACGCTGGAAAAGCTATGGTTTTATTCCTGATTTTGCAGAATTGAGGTGCGGAAGATGCGTTGAAACGGCGGCAAGCCAACGAGAGATGATGAGACACCGGGAAACGGGCCTGTCGCGGGGGATTGAAAAAGCGCTGCATCCGGCAACAAGCGACAGGGGCAGGGTGTTTTCAAAGAAATAGACAGACCAGCAGTTTGTCCTGATTTTATTAAAATGCGCCGGCAATGCTCGTCAACTCAAAGGGAAAAATTAAAAGCATCGCCATTTGCCCACTGCTGAAAAGGAAGGCTCGCGGGGACACCGATTGAATCAGGCTTCATCAAAATGATTCTATGATTTACATTAGCACAGCGGAAACCATGGCCGACCTCGAGGGGATACTGCAATTGCAACAAGCGAACCTGGTCCAAAACCTCCCTGCCGATGAGGTTCAAAGCCAGGGTTTCCTGATAGCAATGCATACCCTGGAGATATTAAAACGGCAAAATGACATCGAGCGGCATGTCGTCGCCAGGGACGGCGGCCCGGTCGTCGCCTATCTGCTGGCGATGACAAAGGCATCAAAGCACGACCTCCCGGTGCTGGTTGCCATGTTCGACGAGTTTGACAGCCTCCTGTTCAAGGGTAGGCCCGTGGCCCAATACAACTACATGGTTGTCGGGCAGGCTTGCGTGGACAAGCGCTACAGGGGAAGCGGCATACTGGACGATTGCTACCGGACATACCGGGGCCTTTACAGCGGGCGCTACGATTTCGCCATCACGGAGATCGCGGGGGCAAATCATCGTTCGCTGCGCGCCCATCAGCGCATCGGCTTTGAGGAAATCCATGCTTATGTGGATCCGCGTGGCACGGAATGGCGCATCTGCTGCTGGGATTGGAAGAAAAAAGTCCCGTAAAGGTGCACCGTCCTCGTTCATTAAAAGGGCGCAGTCTGGAGAAATAAATTTCAAGTAACTGTTTAGCACCCTTTGCAGATGCTGTTTGCCTCTTGGAAAGCGCGTCGCCCCGCGCCCTTTCCGGAAGGGAAGCAGAATCAGATGAATTTTAATTGCTTTTGTCTATAATATAGCCTAAGTATGCAAACAACATATCATCATGGTAACCATCGATAATTACTTAGACAGTCATTACATACACCGCAGCAATTGGCTGAGGGCAGCCGTCCTGGGAGCCAACGACGGGATCATCTCCATCTCCAGCCTTGCCATCGGGGTAGCCACGGCAAGCACGACCAGGGACCCGATATTGCTGGCGACAACCGCCGGGCTTGTCGCCGGCGCCTTGTCAATGGCTGCCGGAGAGTTTGTCTCAGTCAGCTCCCAAACCGATATTGAGACGGCGGACATCGAGCGGGAAAAGCAGGAGCTCGAAGAGATGCCCGACAATGAATTGAAGATCCTGGCCGAAATCTATGAAAGAAGAGGCTTGAAAAAGGAGACGGCGCTCCAGGTCGCAAAGGAATTGACCGAAGCGGATGCCCTGGGAGCACACATCCGGGATGAACTGGGCATCAATGAGGTCAGCCAGGCCAAGCCCATCCAGGCTGCCTTTGCTTCAGGAGCCGCTTTCACGGCTGGCGGCCTCCTTCCGCTTGCCGTCACCCTCCTGGCGCCTGTTGACAGCATAGAGTATTTCCTCTACGGCTTCACCATCTTTTCATTGATAATCCTCGGTGCAGTATCGGCAAAGACAGGAGGGTCAAGCATCCCCAAGGCGGTCCTGCGGATTGTGATCTGGGGTACCATTGCGATGGGCTTGTCGGCGCTGGTGGGGTATATTTTTGGTGTGAATGTCTAAAAAATGAAGCTATGAATGCAGCTCATTTTCATCTGGTGGTAAATCACTTGCCCATCGTCTTCCCGCTGGTGGGGGTAATCGCAATGATTGCGGGGTTGATTTCCAAATCAGAAGCCGTCAAGCGAATGGCGTATCTGATATTCTCGATTGGCGCCTTGACCTCCATCGCAGCCATGACCAGCGGCGAGGGCGCGGAGGAAGTAGTGGAAAACATTGGCGGCATCTCTGAGAATTACATAGAGACCCACGAAGACGCCGCAAAAATATTCTCCCTGCTGTCCTATCTGCTGGGCGGGCTTTCGCTGGTCGCCCTGTGGGCAAGTTTCAAGCAAAAGGCATCTTCTGCCAGCATTGGTGTCGTCACCCTGGTTTTTGCACTCGTGGTTATCTTCTTTGGCACGAAGACGGGGACAACAGGCGGAGAAATCAGGCACACAGAAATCAGGGCAGGCAACGCAGCGCCGGCGGCAGATGGCCATGATGAGACGGAGGATGAAGACTAGATGTCAGACTTGTTGCGAGGGGGCCGGCAGCGCCGACGAAAAGCATTTCAAAAGTGCACCGGGGCTTTTGAGACAGGCTCCGAGCACCCTTTGCTACTTTTAATGCGAACCAACTGAAGCCGGAACCTGTCTGGAAGCAAAAGCAATCGGACCTTCGACAGAACTGTCCCCACCCTATATTGGCAAAGAAAGCTTATCTTTGATGTCAAATTGACAACATATCGCGTTTTGGCAAAATTTTATTTGATTTCCAATCAATTAAGCAATTAATTTTGTTGCAAACCACCGTCCGTCAAAAGCAATTTTAAAAAAATCAATTCGCAATGAAAAAGATTAACCTACTTGCAGCCATCATGCTGATGTTCAATGGCCTATCAGCACAAATTGCCATCACCAACGCTTATTTCCCGGTGTCGGGCGACACCTTGAAAGTAGCAGCAGACCAGACCCCTGAAAACGTGCAGGTCACCCCTCCCGGCGGCCCCTATGAATGGGACTACAGCTCCCTTTCCACTTCGCTGGAGCAGGAAATCGTCTTCCGCCCCGCCGCCGAGGGCTCCTCGTTCGATGACTTCCAGAATGCAGAATTATTCGTCTCTACCCAGGGCGGCGGGGAAACATACTACAACGTCTCAGCTACCTCTTTTGACGTACTGGGCTTCAACGGCCCCAACCCTGCCGGATTCGGATTCCCAACCCTGTTCAAGTTCACCAATCCCATCCCCGAACGCCACGCCCCTCTCAATTTCCCGGCCATCTTCACTTCCTCCAGCGCCGTACTCGTGCCCTTTTCCATAGCGGATATCCCCGGCGGCATTCTGGATAGCCTCGGCGTCCCCTTCTTGCCGGACTCCCTGCGCATCCGGGTCACCACTGAGCGCAACGACTTCGTGGATGCCTATGGCAACCTCAGCATCCCGGGCGGCACTTATCCGACGCTCCGCGAAAAAAGAACGGAATTCCGCGAGACCAGGCTTGATGCGAAGGTGCCCTTCCTGGGTTGGCAGGATATCACGGACCTTGTCCTCGGCGGAGCCGGCGGCGGCCCCGGTGGATTCGGAGCCGGTCTGGGCAAGGATACTGTCATCACTTATGTCTTCTTCAGTAACCAGGCCAAGGAAGCCATAGCAGAACTGACCATGGATGACAGCGGAACAAATGTGCAACAAGCCAGCTTCAAGAACAACGGCGTCATCAATAACGCTAATTACACTCCCGCAGCAACTGCCACCGTCCAGCTGTCTCCTAACCCGGCTGTGGAGGAAGTAAAATTCGAGCTGAAAAATTTCAAGGCAGGTAACTACACACTTCAATTGTTTTCGACGGAAGGCAAACTGATGAGCAGCCAGGCGCTCCAGCTGAATGGCGACCAGACGGTCTCGACGAACCTGTCAGCCTTTTCAGCCGGCACCTATTTCTACCGCATTGCTGATGAATACAACCGGCCGCTGAAAACAGGCCAGCTGATTAAGGCCAATCCATAAGAAGCACTGCCTGAAACAGAGAAGATGTGCACGGTAACTTATATCCCGCAGGCAAAAGGACAGTTCATACTCACTTCCAACCGGGATGAGAGCCCGGCGCGCTCTCCGCAGCAGGTGAGCCAGGCAGCGCTGCAGGGCCTCAGCCTTGTTTTCCCAAAAGATACAGGGGCGGGTGGAACCTGGATCGCCGCTGCTGCCGACAACCGGGTGACCTGCCTCTTGAACGGGGCTTTCGACAAGCACCGCCACGAGCCCCCTTATCGCCGGAGCAGGGGGCTCATGGTGCTCGATTTTTTCGAGTTTCCCAGCCTTATCGCTTTTGAAGAAGCCTATGATTTCCGCGGTATTGAACCGTTTACACTCGTCACTGTTGACAACGGCGAGCTCTTCGAGTTGCGCTGGGATGGAGACCGCGCGCATTTAAAGGCATTGGATGCAGAATCGCCTTGCATCTGGTCCTCTGCAACGCTTTATCCCGGCGAAGTCGGAAAAATGCGGGAAGCCTGGTTCCGCGAATGGCTGGATGGACGCAGCGACTTCAGCCTGGAGGCCATCCGCGCACTGCACCTGAATGGCGGCGCCGGCGATCTTCGCAACGGCTTTGTCATGAACAGGGACGAAGTCGTGAGGACGGTCAGCATCACCCACGTGATCAAAAGTTCTAATCACATTGAAATGCACTACCAGGACTTGTTGCGCAACTTGCGCAGCCGGGAACAGATGGCAATAACCGCAGTAACGGCCTGATTTAAAGACCTTTATCAACTATATGGACACGGCAGAACTCCTTTCCAAAGTCAGAAAAATAGAGATAAAGACAAAGGGACTCAGCAAGCAGATGTTCTCAGGGGAGTACCACAGTGCTTTCAAGGGGCGCGGCATGTCTTTCAGTGAAGTCAGAAGCTACCAGTACGGTGACGATGTGCGCAACATCGACTGGAACGTAACGGCCCGCACCGGCGTGCCTTTTGTAAAAATATTCGAGGAAGAACGGGAACTGACGGTCATGCTGCTCATAGATATGAGCCAGAGCGCCTATTTCGGCAGCGTCCGGCAACTCAAGCAAGGGCTCATCACGGAACTATGCGCCGTCCTTTCCTTTAGCGCCATTCAAAACAACGACAAGGTGGGCGTGCTCTTTTTTACCGACACCATTGAGAAGTTCATTCCACCTAAAAAGGGCAGATCCCATATCCTCCGCATCATCCGGGAACTGATTGACTTCCATCCTCAAGGCAAGGGCACCGACCTCGGACTGGCTCTCCGCTATCTCAACAACGTGGTCAAAAAAAGAAGCATCTGCTTTGTACTTTCCGACTTCATGGCCACGGGATACGAAGCCCCCCTCCGCATCGCCACCAAACGCCACGACCTGGTTGGCATACACATCTACGACCCCCGGGAGCAAGAACTGCCGGACGTGGGTCTTCTCTGGGCCGAAGACGCCGAAACGGGAAAAGCCGGATGGGTGGACACCGCTTCGGCTCCACTGCGCCGGAATTACCGGGAGTGGTTCCTGGACCACCTCTACTATTGCCGCAATACCTTCGCGCGCAGCGGCACAGACTTCGTGAGCATCCGGACGGATGAAAACTACGTCACCGCACTGTTGAACTTCTTTAAAAAACGTGGGAAAATAAAGGCCTGAGACAGGGACTTCAGCCACTGGCCTCGCTCATAGCCACGGCAATCCTGGCAGCTAAACCGGCATTGTTCAACACGAGCTGGATGTTAGCCTTCAGGCTCTCTCCCCCTGTCAACTCCTTGATCCTGGCCAGCAAAAATGGCGTTATTTGCTTCCCCTTGACGCCAAGCTGCTGCGCCTCTGCCAGTGCCTTTTCCGTCGCCTGCAGAACAGATGCCTGCGCGGGCTCGTATTCGGACGGGATGGGATTGGCGATGACCGCACCACCGCGAAGGCCGGCTTCCCACTTGATGTTCAAAATCCTGGCTATTTCATCCGGTGAATCAACCTGGTAATCCACACCAAACCCACTGCTGCGCGTGTAAAAGGCGGGAAACTCATCTGTCTGATAACCGATGACCGGCACCCCGAAGGTCTCGAGGTACTCCAGAGTAAGCCCGATGTCGAGAATAGACTTGGCGCCGGCACAAACTACCGCCACGTCGGTATTGGCCAATTCCTGGAGATCGGCGGAAATGTCGAAAGACTCGGCCGCACCGCGGTGCACGCCGCCGATGCCGCCGGTGGCAAAGACGCGGATGCCGGCCATTTGTGCGACAATCATCGTGGCGGCAACGGTGGTGGCACCGGCCGTGCGGCTCGACAGCACAAAGGGGATGTCGCGGCGACTGACCTTTACGACCTCGGCACCGGCCTTGGCAATGCGGATGATTTCCTCCTCCCGCAGCCCCGCCTTGAGCTTGCCATCGAGCAGGGCAATGGTGGCAGGAACGGCACCCTGCTGCCGGACGACCGCTTCCAATCTCAGTGCTGTTTCAGCATTTTCGGGATATGGCATGCCGTGGGAGATAATGGTGCTCTCCAGCGCAACCACTGCCCCGCCGGCCGCAAGGGCCTGCCCCACTTCTTCGGATATTTCCAGGTGCTTCATGTGGACGATTGAATCTCAAATTTAAGCACAGAAAAAAGAAATGGCCGGAAATGTTATTAACTTTACAAAAATTCTGAAACCGGAGTAACTTACAAAAACATGAGCACCAGGATGCAACCCTCAGAGTCGTTGATTGCCCAAACGGACATCGCGACGCTGGCGCAGCAATTCGTACTGCACCTCTTCAACCAAAAAAACGACCCGCGGCTTGTTTTCCGCAACTACCGGCAGGCGACGGAAATCGCCAAAACAGTCAACATGCTCGCCCAGGCAAACGGCCTGACAGAGGCAGAGTGGGAGGCGGCAGAACTGGCCGCCTGGTTCGTGAATGTGGGCTACCTGTTCGACTACCAGAATCCGGAACAAAAAAGCATAGAACTGGCTGAGAAATTCTTTGCCGCCCACCACTTTACTCCGGAGAAAAAAATTGCCATCATCGCCACCCTCAAGGCCGTTTTTTCCGACCCCTCGCCCAAGACGCCCGAGGCGCAGGTCCTCTCCGATGCCGTCCGCGCCGTCTGCTACTGCATCAACTACGCTGAAAACATACCGCTGATGCGGCTGGAACTGGACTTGCTGCTGAACCAACAGTTTAACAAGGAAGACTGGGCCCGCTACCAGGTCAGCCAGCTGCTCAATACCCGCTTCTACACAGCCCAGGCCAAGATTCTCTACGAACCCCAGTTGGCCGTCAACCTGCTGGAAATGAAAAGCCAGACCGAAAAAAAGCCGTCCAAAAAGGACAGGAACGCCGCTGAACCCGGGAAAAAATTCCAGAAATTCAGGGAACGCCTGTCGCCCGGCGCCCAGACTTACTTCCGGACGAACTACCGCACCCACATCAACCTGAGCGCCATTGCCGACAACAAGGCCAACATCATGATCAGCGTCAACGCCATCCTGATATCGGTGATTATCTCCGTGATTTCTTACCGCAACATGACCGAAACCAACCCGGCAGTCTTGCTGCCAGCCATCATTTTCCTGGTAACCGGTCTGTCCTCCCTGATCTTTGCCGTACTGGCAGCACGTCCCAAGGTCACCTCCTTCATCAACGACGCCACCCCCCTGGAGGAGGCCCGGCGCAACCTGATGTTCTTCGGAAACTTCGTCGCCCTCAAGATTGAACGCTACGAGGAGCTCATGGACCAGATGTTCCAGGACAGCGAACTGCTGTACGGGAACATGACCCGGGACTTGTACCACCTGGGGCAAGTCCTCGACCGCAAGTACCGCTATCTTACGATTTCCTACAATATCTTCATGGTTGGATTCATTGCCACCGTGCTCACCTTCATGTTTGCCCTGCTGGGCTGAGCAAGGGCCTTTCGCCGCCTACATGGCGCCCTCGTCCATGAAGCTGTAATATCCCTTGTCTGCCAGAATGAGGTGATCAAGCAAGGCCACGCCCAGTGTTTCTCCAGCCTGCTTCAGCTTTCTCGTGAGATTCACATCGGCCTGGCTGGGCCGCAGCGTGCCGGAAGGATGGTTGTGGCAGACGATGATGGATACGGCCTTTGATTCAAGGGCTTTTCGGAAGACGATTCTGGCATCCACGATGGTGGCATCGGTGCCT
>JBEAYO010000069.1:0-10624 GCA_041159285.1 Bacteroidota bacterium
GGCCCGCCCGCTGCCCTTTCCGGGAGACAGGCGGCCCCGACGGAACGAATTTTAAAAGCGCATCGGGCCTGTTGAGACAGCCTCCAAAAATCTCATTGGTGAGATGCCTTCTTCTAAAAGGTGCACGGGGCTGTGCCCCGCCGACCTTTCCGGGAGACAGGCGGCCCCGGTGGGACGAATTTCAAAAGCGCACCTGGCCTGTGGCCTGCCGTGCGCCCTTTCACAGGCAAAACGAATGCCGGGCCTGTTGAGACAGCCTCCTCTTCAAAGCAGGACATCCCACCCTGGCACCTGCTACATCAAGGGATAAATCACCGGCTTCGAAGGACTCACGTCAATGTCAAAACTGGCAATCTGAAGGTTTAACAAATACAAGCCATCCACCACCTCGTTCGGCACGTAAATCAGCTCCGAAATCGTAGCCTGGGTGCGGACCTCCTCCAGCGCGCCGCTGCCGTACTGCCAGAAGGCACGATGCGACAACAACCTCCCGCCATCCTCCTCCCGGTCAACCGAAGGCAAATCCGTCAGCAAATGAACCACACCACACCGCACGAGATGCAACAACGCCTCGTGCTCAAAATAGGGCGGATTGCTGCCCGAGTAATTGGTCCGCAGCTTGAGCGAATCATTGGGCAAGGTGCGAACTATCAAAGCCTCGGCTTCCCCTTCCCCGACCAAAGCCGACAACTGCTCCGATTCAATCACACGGTCGCCATTTTCCTTCCTGACAGGATATAAAGACACTAATTTAGCTAAAAAATGAAACCTTGTCAAGCAGGTGTTGATACTAAATTTTTCCCTCGCAATGTGCCCCACACACTCCGTATGGGTTCCGTTGCCGTGGGGATTGAATTGAACATTCATAAAATTGACCGGCCCGCCGAGTTCCGTTGATCCCACGAAATCACCGGCTACCACCGGACGCACTTCCATGGGTGGCGCCCAAAAGCAATTCACCCCTTCCATGCCTGCCCGCAGCGGCATGGACAAGTCAATGGGACGGGAAAAATCTACAGCATATTCCCTGCCCCGGTGCTGAATGGTCGCGCTGAATTTCATGACAATACCCTGTTGACTGATACGAAGACGGCCTGCCCCAGACGAGTCCGGGGCAGGCCGCATTATCAACTGTTGACTGAATTTATTCTCCGAATTCCTCGTACTCCTCAAGTTCTTCCTCCTCCATTGCCGAGTGGCGATCTTTGAACGCCTTGTGCGAATCCATGCTCGTCACGAAGATGTCATCGAACTTGCGCAAGCCGGTTCCAGCAGGAATCTTCTTGCCCACGATCACGTTCTCCTTCAAGCCGTACAGGAAATCCGTCTTTGCCTCAATCGCGGCAGAACTCAGTACCTTCGTGGTCTCCTGGAAGGAAGCTGCTGAAATCCAGCTCTCTGTTCCAAGGGACGAACGGGTGATACCCTGCAGCATCGGACTGGAAGTGGCCGCCACGGCATCCCGGTATTGCACCAGCTTGCGGTCGCTGCGCTTCAGGAAGGAGTTCTCTTCCCTGATCTGACGCAGGCTCACCAACTGGCCAGCCTTCAGGCGATTGCTCTCGCCCGCATCCGTGATGACCTTCTTGTCAAAGATCCAGTCGTTCTGCTCGATGAATTCCCACTTCTCCACAGCTTCGCCCTCGAGGAAAGTCGTGTCTCCCGGGTCTTCAATCTGCACGCGGCGCATCATCTGGCGGACAATCACCTCGATGTGCTTGTCATTGATGGCAATACCCTGGGAACGATAAACTTCCTGTACCCCGTTGACCAGGTAGGACTGCACGGCAAAAGGACCCTTGATGGCCAGGATGTCCCTCGGCGCGATAGTACCGTCGGAAAGCGGTGTGCCAGCCCTCACGAAGTCCCCGTCCTGCACGAGCACGTGCTTGGACAGCGGGATGAGGTAGCGGCGGGTCTGTCCGTCCTTTGCCTTGACGACAATCTCCTGGTTGCCCCGCTTGATCTTGCCAAAGAGCACCTCTCCGTCTATCTCGGAAACGATGGCCGGATTGGAGGGGTTCCTGGCTTCGAACAATTCCGTTACCCTTGGCAGACCACCTGTGATATCCTGGATCTTGCCCAGTTTACGGGGAATCTTCACAATCTTCTGGCCGGATTTGACTTCCTGCCCGTCTTCTATGGAGATGTACGATCCAACAGGCAAGCTGTAACGGCGAAGTTCTTCACCATCCGGGCTCACAATACTGATGGAAGGTATTTTTTTCTTGTTTTTGCTTTCAATGATGACCTTCTCTGCATATCCCGTCTGGTCGTCGCGTTCCATACGGAAAGTGACGCCTTCCTCGATGCTGTCGAACTGGGCGAGACCTGTGAATTCCGAGACAATCACGGCGTTGAAGGGGTCCCAGTCGCAGATGATGTCTCCTTTCGCAATCGTTTGCCCTTCCTTGATATGAATCGTGGCACCGTAGGGGATGTGATGTGAGACGTACTGGCGCTTGCCCTCTTCATCCGTGATGCGGATCTCACCTGTGCGGGAAAGTACCACCTCCGACTTCTTCCCGTCTGCATCCGTGTAGGATGTGACGCGGATGGCATCGAATTCAATCTTTCCGTCGAACTTGGAGCTGATTTCGCTCTCTGCCTTCGCAACAGATGCAATACCACCCACGTGGAAGGTACGCAGCGTGAGCTGCGTTCCCGGTTCCCCGATGGACTGCGCAGCGATGATGCCCACTGCATCTCCCCGCTCGGTGATCCGGCCGGTGGCCAGGTTCTTGCCGTAGCACTTGGCACAAACGCCCCGCTTTGTCTCGCAGGTCAGCACGGAGCGGATAGTAACCGTCTCTATGCCGATCTCCTCGATGGAGAGGGCCATGGCTTCGTCAATGTACTCGCCGGCGCGAAGTATCGGCTCGTCCGTAACCGGATGATAAATATCGTGCAGGGTATAGCGGCCCTGGATCCGGTTGGACAGCGGGTCAATGACTTTTTCGTTATCCTTTAGCGCCGTCGTCTCAATGCCGCGCAGTGTGTCGCAGTCCTCTTCGATGATGACCACATCCTGGGCGACGTCCACCAAACGACGGGTGAGGTAACCGGCATCGGCCGTCTTGAGCGCCGTATCGGCAAGACCCTTCCTGGCACCGTGGGTGGAAATAAAGTATTCCAATACAGAGAGACCGTCCACGAAGTTGGACAAAATCGGGTTTTCAATGATTGCACCACCGGTGTCGCCGGACTTCCGCGGCTTGGCCATCAGGCCCCGCAGACCGCACAGCTGCTTGATCTGCTGCTTGGAACCACGTGCACCGGAATCGAGCATCATGTAAACGGAGTTGAATCCATACTTGTGGGAGGCCAGCTCCTTCATCAGGGCGTCCGTCACGCGGTTGTCAGCATAGGTCCACTTGTCAATGATCTGGTTGTAACGCTCATTGAACGTGATCAGACCCATGTTGTAGTTGTCCCACACTTCATCCACCTCTGATTGCGCCTGCTCCAGAATCTTGGTTTTTACAGTCGGCGTGATCAGGTCGCCGAGGTTGAAGGACAAACCACCGCGAAAGGCCCAATTGAAGCCCATCTCTTTGATGGCGTCCAGGAAGTCTGCCGTGGCAGCAAAGTTGGTGCGGCGCAATACGTCGCCGATGATGCGCTTCAGGTTGCGCTTTGTCAGCAACTCATTGATGAAGGGAACTCCCTGGGGAGTCGCCTCATTGAAGAGTACCCTGCCGCAGGTCGTTTCGATAGTCTTGTACACTATCTCGCCCTGCTCATTATCGGTGTAAACGCGGCAGTGGATATTGGCATGCAAATCCAGCTTGCCCTCGTTGAAGGCAATGCGCACTTCCTCGGAGGAATAGAACTTCCCGCCCTCGCCTTTCACGGTAAGGCCGTCCCTGGACTTCTTGCCCTTGGTAATATAGTAGAGCCCCAACACCATGTCCTGCGACGGCAGCGTCACAGGAGACCCGTCCTGCGGGTTGAGCATGTTGTGGGAAGCCAGCATCAGCAGTTGTGCCTCCAGGATGGCAGCATGGCTCAGCGGCACATGCACGGCCATCTGGTCGCCGTCGAAGTCTGCGTTGAAAGCGCCGCAAACCAGCGGGTGCAGCTGAATGGCCTTGCCCTCTACCAGCTTGGGCTGGAATGCCTGGATGGACAAGCGGTGCAGGGTTGGTGCCCGGTTGAGCATCACAGGATGGCCCTTCAAAATGTTTTCCAGGATATCCCAGATGGCGGAATCCTTGCGATCCACCAATTTTTTGGCTGACTTGACGGTTTTCACCACGCCGCGCTCGATAAGCTTGCGGATGATGAAGGGCTTGAACAACTCTGCAGCCATGCCCTTGGGCAATCCGCACTCGTGCAGTTTGAGCGTCGGGCCCACCACAATGACGGAACGGCCGGAGTAGTCAACGCGTTTGCCGAGCAGGTTCTGACGGAAGCGGCCCTGCTTGCCCTTGAGGATGTCGCTGAGCGACTTGAGTGCCCTTCCTCCCTCTGCCTTCACGGCATTGGATTTGCGGGAGTTGTCGAAGAGCGAATCGACTGCTTCCTGCAACATGCGTTTTTCGTTCCGCAGGATCACCTCAGGAGCTTTGATTTCAAGCAATCGCTTCAGACGGTTGTTGCGGATGATTACCCGGCGGTACAGGTCGTTCAGATCTGAACTGGCGAAACGGCCGCCATCCAGGGGCACCAGCGGGCGTAATTCTGGCGGCACCACTGGCAGATACTGGATGATCATCCACTCCGGACGGTTTTCCATCCTGGTCTGGGACGTGCGGAAGGCCTCCACGACGCGCAGGCGCTTGAGCGCCTCGCTCTTGCGCTGCTGGCTGGTTTCATTGGCAGCCTGGTGGCGCAGGTCGTAGGAAAGCTGGTCCATGTCCATGCGGTTCAACAAATCGCGGACTGCCTCCGCGCCCATCTTGGCGATGAACTTGCGCGGGTCGGTGTCCTCCAGCTGCTGGTTGTCCGGTGGCAGGCTGTCCATGATGTCCATGTATTCCTCCTCTGTCAGCAGTCCGAGTTCCTCGGCGCCTTCGCGATGGGCGTCGCCCCACTGGATGACTACATAGCGCTCGTAGTAAACGATGCTCTCCAGCTTCTTGGAGGAAAGCCCGAGCAGGTATCCTATCTTGTTGGGCAGCGATTTGAAGAACCAGATGTGAACGATGGGAACCACCAGCTTGATGTGTCCCATGCGCTCGCGGCGCACTTTTTTCTCCGTCACTTCCACGCCGCAACGGTCGCATACGATGCCTTTGTAGCGAATGCGCTTGTATTTGCCGCAATAGCATTCGTAATCCTTCACAGGACCGAAAATGCGCTCGCAAAAAAGACCATCGCGCTCCGGCTTGTAGGAGCGGTAGTTGATGGTTTCCGGTTTCAACACCTCGCCATAGCTGCGCTCCAGGATGTCATCCGGAGAAGTCAGACTGATGGTGATCGAGTCAAACTCAGGCGTTGGAATGGTTGATTTCTTTTTAAATGGCATATTGATGCAATTGACTATGATCTGCTTGACTGGAAACTGCCGGGGGGCTGACAGAGGATGCCGACCCGGCAGTTCGCGCCACGCTTTTGTTAATTGTTTTATTCAAATTTCACATCGAGCGCCAGACCGCGCAACTCGTGTACCAGCACGTTGAACGACTCGGGAATATTCGGCTCCGGCAGTACGTCGCCCTTGACGATGGCTTCGTAAGCCTTCGCACGGCCGACAATGTCGTCCGACTTGACAGTCAACAGCTCCTGCAGGATATTGGAAGCACCGAATGCCTCGAGCGCCCAAACCTCCATTTCACCAAAGCGCTGTCCGCCGAACTGCGCCTTACCACCGAGCGGCTGCTGTGTGATGAGCGAGTATGGGCCGATGGAACGCGCGTGCATCTTGTCGTCTACCATGTGGGATAGCTTCAACATGTAAATAACACCCACCGTGGCGTTCTGGTGGAATTTCTCACCGGTCTCGCCGTCGTAGAGCGGCGTCTGGCCCAGCGAAGGCAATCCGGCCTTCTGGATGTAGTGCTCGATGTCATCCCTGGAAGCACCGTCGAAGATCGGCGTGGCAAAGCGCACACCCAGCTTCTTGCCGGCCCAGCCAAGCACTGTCTCGAGGATCTGGCCCAGGTTCATACGGGAAGGTACGCCCAGCGGGTTGAGAACGATGTCCACCGGCTCGCCGTCTTCCGTGAAAGGCATGTCTTCAGCCCTTACGATCCTGGACACGATACCCTTGTTCCCGTGGCGACCTGCCAGCTTGTCACCCACCTTGAGCTTGCGCTTCTTGGCGATGTAAACCTTGGCCAGTTTCAACACGCCGGCGGGAAGTTCGTCGCCTATGCTGATGTTGAACTTCTCGCGCTTGTAGCGGCCCACTTCTTCGTTGAGCTTGATGCTGTAGTTGTGCAGCAGCCTGGCGATGAGCTCATTGGTCTTGTCATCGGAAGTCCAGTTGCTGTAGTCTATCTGCGTGAAGTCCATGGAGCGCAGCAATTCCTGCGTGAACTTCGTGCCCTTTGGAATCAACGGGTCTCCATAGATGCTCTTGACACCATTGGAGGTCTTGTCCTTCACCAGCACCAGCAGTTTGTCGATGAGGATGGTCTTCAACTCGTTGGTGGCAATGGCATGCTGGTCATCCAGCTTCTTGAGCACGTCGGCTTCCTGCGTCTTCTGCAGATTGCTCTTCTTGGCGCGGGCAAACAGCTGCTTGTCAATGACGATGCCGCTGATGGAAGGCGGCACCTTCAGGGAGGCATCCTTCACGTCGCCGGCCTTGTCACCGAAGATGGCGCGCAGCAGTTTCTCCTCGGGCGTGGGGTCAGTCTCACCCTTCGGCGTGATTTTGCCGATGAGGATGTCGCCTTCCTTCACCCAGGCGCCGATCCGGATGATGCCGTTCTCATCGAGATCCTTGGTGGCGTCTTCACTGACGTTCGGGATGTCATTGGTTAACTCCTCCTCGCCCAGCTTTGTATCGCGCACATCCAGCTCGAAGGACTCAATGTGGACGGAGGTGAAGATGTCTTCGCGCACCACGCGCTCGGAAAGCACGATGGCGTCCTCGAAGTTGTATCCCTTCCAGGGCATGAATACCACCTTGAGGTTCTGGCCGAGGGCCAGTTCTCCCTTGTCCGTGGCATAGCCATCGCAAAGTATTTCTCCCTTCTTCAGCCGCTGGCCCTTGCGAACAATCGGCTTGAGGTTGATGCAGGTGGCCTGGTTGGTGCGCAGGAACTTGGTCAGCTTATAGGACTTGCGGTTGTCTTCAAAAGACACCAACTGCTCCTCTTCCGTGCGGTCATAGCGGATCACCACTTCCGTGGCATCCACGTATTCCACCACACCGTCTCCCTCCGCGTTGATCAGCATGCGGGAATCGCGCGCCACCTTGCCTTCCAGGCCGGTACCCACAATGGGGGCCGAAGGGCGGATGAGCGGAACGCCCTGGCGTTGCATGTTGGATCCCATGAGGGCGCGGTTGGCATCGTCGTTTTCCAGGAAGGGAATCAGGGATGCAGAGACACCCACGATCTGGTTCGGTGCCACGTCCATGTATTCGAGTTCATCCGGGGAAAGCACCGGGAAGTCGCCGTGCTCGCGGGATTTGACCTTGTCGTCCATGAAGCGGCCTTCATCGTCGAAGGGGGCATTAGCCTGGGCAACCCGCATGGTGTCCTCTGCCTCTGCCGACAGGTAGGTCGCCGGGCGCTTGATATCCACCATGCCGTTGATCACTCGGCGATAAGGTGTTTCCAGGAAGCCCATTTTATTGACCTTTGCATGTACGCAAAGCGTGGAGATAAGACCGATGTTGGGGCCCTCCGGCGTCTCAATCGTGCAGAGACGGCCGTAGTGCGAGTAGTGTACGTCGCGAACCTCAAAGCCTGCACGCTCTCTGGAAAGACCGCCGGGACCCAGTGCGGAGATACGGCGCTTGTGGGTAATTTCCGACAGCGGGTTGGTTTGATCCAGGAACTGCGACAGCTGGCTGGTTCCAAAGAAGGAGTTGATCACCGAAGACAAGGTGCGCGCATTGATGAGGTCGATCGGCGTGAACACCTCGTTGTCGCGCACATTCATCCTTTCCCGGATGGTGCGGGCCATCCTGGCCAGACCGACGCCGAACTGGGCGTAGAGTTGCTCCCCTACTGTGCGCACCCGGCGGTTGCTGAGGTGGTCGATGTCGTCTATCTCGGCGCGCTGGTTCATTAAGCGGACCAGGTACTTCACGATGGCGATGATGTCGTCCTTGGTAAGCACCAGGATTTCCTCCGGCGTGTCCATACCCAGCTTGCGGTTGATCTTATAGCGGCCTACTTCCCCAAGGTTGTAGCGCTTGTCAGAGAAGAACAACTTGTCGATGATGCCCCTGGCCGTCTCGTCATCCGGCGGCTCTGCGCCGCGCAGCTGGCGATAGATGTAATTGACAGCCTCCATTTCAGAGCTAGTGGGGTCCTTCTGAAGAGTATTGTAAATGATGGTATAATCCTCCTCGATGTCCTCCCGCTGCAGGATGACTGTTTCGAGGCCAGACTCGAGTACCAGTTCGATATTTTCCTCGTCGAGCAGGATATCCCGCTCCAGGATGATTTCATTGCGCTCGATGGTGACCACCTCGCCGGTATCTTCATCCACGAAGTCCTCCGTCCAGGAGCGGAGCACGCGGGCTGCCAGCTTCCTGCCGATGGAGGCCTCCAGGTTTTCGCGGTTGTTGGTGATTTCATCCGCCAGGTTGAACAGGTCGAGGATGGACTTGTCCGTGTCGTAGCCAATGCCGCGCAGCAGCGTGGTCACGGGGAACTTCTTCTTCCGGTCGATGTAGGCGTACATGACATTGTTGATGTCAGTGGCAAACTCCATCCAGGCGCCCTTGAAAGGAATCACCCTGGCTGAGTAGATGGCCGTTCCGTTCGGGTGGAAGCTCTGGCCAAAGAACACGCCCGGGGAGCGGTGCAGCTGGGATACCACCACGCGCTCCGCCCCGTTGATGACGAAAGTTCCCTTGGGCGTCATGTAGGGGATGTTGCCCAGGAAAACGTCCTGTACAATGGTCTCGAAATCAACATGCTCCTCATCGTTGCAGGAGAGCCTCAACTTAGCCTTCAAGGGGACGCTGTAAGTCAGGCCGCGCTGCATACACTCATCGATCGTATAGCGCGGGGGGTCGATGTAGTAGTCCAAAAACTCGAGAACAAAGATGTTGCGCGCATCCGTGATCGGAAAATTCTCGCGAAACACCTTGTAGAGCCCCTCGTTGATACGATTCTCAGGCGTCGTCTCCAGCTGGAAGAATTCCTGAAATGATTTCAGCTGTATCTCCAGCAGGTCCGGGTATTCGGAAGGGAGCTTGATCCTTCCAAAGCCAATTCTGCCTGTTTCGGTGAGCATAACATTTTCAAATGAGGTCATATAGAGAAATAGTATTTATTGAAGATAGAAATTGCTGTCTTTGTTCGCCGGCAGAAAATAAGCTTTTGAAAATCGCAGGAATGGCACACTTTTTTATCGGTAATAAGGTAACCCATAAACAAAGAACGTACTGCCGACTAAAGTTACCTTGCGCCCGAATGAGAACCCATTCCTGGGTAGAATAATTCCTTTCTATATAATAAAAAAAATCAAAGGCAGGTTGACGCCAGGAGACTCAGCATCCTCAGACCTGCCGTTGCTGTCGTTAAACGACAAATGGCTTAGCCCTTCCCCCTGTCAAAGTGGAAAGACTAAGCCTTTTGTTAAGAACTGCTATGTAGCAAAAAAGTTGAAATAGACATTGATAAAGGTTCGTAGATGCTACACTGCCTGGAAGCGGATGAAATCCGCCGAAAGCATTACTTGAGTTCGACCTGAGCGCCAGCTGCTTCCAAGGTGGCCTTCAGCTTTTCAGCTTCGTCCTTGGAAAGACCCTGCTTTACAGCTACAGGGGCGCCGTCGACCAGACTCTTAGCTTCTACGAGTCCAAGTCCCAGTGCATCTTTTACGGCCTTAACGACCTGCAATTTCTGGGCACCAGCTGAATTCATGAACACATCGAATTCAGTTTTTTCCGCCGGAGCTGCTTCGCCGCCTCCAGCTGCCGGTCCTGCAGCGACTGCAACAGCTGCTGCTGCCGGCTTAATGCCGTATTCTTCCTCCATGATGTTGGTCAGTTCCGTCACTTCTTTGATGGTGAGGTTTACCAACTGTTCTGCAAGAGCTTTTAAATCTGCCATTTTGAATAGTTTTTTACTTTTAGAAATATGTGTGCGTCAACCTGGAAGCCAAAGTAATGTAAAGCCGGCCGCTTATTGCCTGCCAGGAGCAGGAGCAACAGCGGTGATACCGGCCTTTTCTCAACCCCTTTCTTCTATCGCCTTGAGCAAGCCCATGACATTCTGGCCACCGGAACCCAGTTGAGACAAGAGGTTCGACATCGGGGAGCCGAGCAGCCCGATGAGTTCGCCCAGGAGGTCTTCCTTGGATTTCAGGTTTGCCAGTGCCTCGAGTTGATCGTCGCCGAGGTAGATGGCGGTGTCAATGAATGCTGCCTTCACCCGAGGCCTGTCGGTTTCCTTCTCTTTCCTGAACTCCTTGATTATCTTGGCAGGAACATTGGCTACCTCGGTGAAGATGATAGTAGTGGGACCTTTCAGCGCATCGAGAAGGC
>JBEAYO010000070.1:0-10574 GCA_041159285.1 Bacteroidota bacterium
AACCCGGCTACGCTGGGTATCGGAACCCACACCGTCAGTGCAACATTTGATGCTGGCACAGCCACCGGCTTCGCGCAGGTGAACGGTGTGCCGGTGGGCCCGACGAACCAGGATGCGCTTTCTGACGCCGGTTGCCAGCAAACACTGACGATTGCGGTGCAGGTGGTCGGAACGCCAACCCAGGTGACCTGCAACGACCTGCTGCAGGTGTCGCTCGACGATGCGGATTGCGAGAATGTCATCCATCCGGACATGCTGCTGGAGGGCTCTTACTACTGCTACGATGATTACTCCGTGGTGCTGACCTATCCTGCAGGCACGAACTCCTTCAGCCCTGCCAATGTGGTGGACCAGACACATGCCGGAAAAGTATTGAACTATATGATTGTCCACGTGCTGAGCGGCAATGTCTGCTGGGGCCAGGTGAAGGTGGAAGACAAGCTTCCACCCAAGCTTACTTGCCCTGCAACTGCTCAAATCCTCTGCACGCAGGACAAGGACGACCTGACGCTGACCGGTGGCAGCCCGGATGTGACCGATTGCTCGGGCTACATACTGAACTACACGGATGATTACCAGCAGTTCAGCTGCTCTCAGAACGCCACTGTAAGGACCAGGATCACACGCACCTGGATTGCAACGGACGAGTGGAGCAATGCCGACACCTGCATCCAGATCATCAATGTCCTGAGAGGAACGCTTGGCCAGGTAGTCTTCCCTGCGAATCAAAGCTTCCAGTGTACCTCGCTGCCGACAGGTCCCACACCCGACTACACCGGTTGGCCAACCATAGGAGGCATTAGCCTGACCGATCAGGGCACGAATGACTGTGGCCTGGCGGTGCTGTACACAGATGAGGTGTACACCATTTGTGAGGGCAGCTATGAAATCACAAGGACATGGAAGGTGAAGTCCTTCTGTGAGCCTAACAGCAGTGGCACTCAGACAGTCACACATGTCCAGATCATCATGGTGAATGATGAAGCGCCAGTCATCACGCTGCCGACCCAGACTTACGACCCTGCCAACGACTGGTATGTCATCAGCGCCACGGAATACAGCATTGATCCTTACCAGGCCTGCGTGGGCTTTGGTCCACTGCCGCTGGCCGTCATAGATGGGGTTTGCAATTCGGTTGTACAAGTGGAAGTTTCCACACCGGTGGGCATTACGACCAACGGCGGCTTGCTGCCGCCACCGGGTCTGCCTCACGGGGTTCATCAGATTACCTACTCCGCCAAGGACGCCTGTGGCAATTTGACAAAGAAACAGGTTAAAATCCTTGTAGTAGATGATATAGCACCCTCTGTGGTCTGTGAGTCTTCAGTAACGGTAAATCTCAGCTCCAACGGCCTGGCCGAATTGCCGGCAAGCTCTTTTGACGATGGTACCATCGACAACTGCTGCCTGGCTCAATTTGAGGTTCGCCGCATGGATGGCGACTGCGCCGGCAACAGCGATGACTTTGGTCCCACGGTGGACTTCTGTTGCGCTGACGTGACCGAGCCTGTCATGGTGGTGTTCCGGGCCTATGACTGCGCAGGCAACTACAATCAATGCATGGTATCGGTTCAGGTGAACGACAAGCAGAACCCGATTCTGGTCAGCTGTCCTGCCAACAAGCGCATCACCTGCGATGTGTTCGCCCAGGAGCTGGAGACAAACCTGCAGGGCCTGAGCGCTGCCCAGATACATGACTTCCTGTCGAGCGCGGGCTATGGCGAGCCGACTTTTGCTGACAACTGCGACGTGGTGCTCAGCGGCAGCGCGACAGTGAACCTCGACCAGTGCCTGGAAGGCGCCATCACACGGACCTGGATTGCGAAGGACCTGTCGGACAACGCGGCGACGAGCAACTGCACGCAGACAATCTTCGTGGACCATGTCTCCGACTGGGTGGTTGAGTTCCCGGCCGACCTGATAGTGAACTGTGGCAACACGGTGCCCGACTTCGGGGAGCCGGAGATCTTCAGCGAGACTTGCGAACTGGTGGCCGTATCCTACACAGACGCCGTCTTCACGGTGGTTCCTGACGCCTGCTACAAGATAGAGCGCACCTGGGTGGTCATCAACTGGTGCGTGGTGGGTGCTGACATCAACCAGGAGGTACAGGAGTCAACTGAACAGGCGATGAACCTGGATCTGGATGGCGATGGTGACAAGGACAACCGCACCTTCCGCGACTCCTGGACGACAACGGCTAAGCCGGATGCAAATAATGCCACTCAGCTGAACGGTCCGGACACGGACATGGACAGCGACCCCTGGGATGGCTACATCGCCTACAAGCAGGTGGTCAAGGTCAACGACACGGTGAACCCTGTGTTCACGGACGGCTGCACGATTGCGGATGTCTGCATTGACGGCATCAGCTGCAATACGACGCTGACGCTTCCGCAGCCTGCCATCACGGAATGCAGCCCGGATGTGACGCTGACGGCGAAGGTGAAGATCGGCGGTGTATGGCTGAATGGCTTCGGTCCCTACCAGAACATCGGACCCGGCACCTACGAGGTGGTTTACAATGCGAAGGACAACTGCAACAACCAGCAGGAGTGCAGCAGCACGGTGACGGTGAAGGACTGCAAGAAGCCGACGCCATACTGCAAAAACGGTCTGGTGGTCGAGATAATGACCGGCGGCATGATCACGGTCAGCGTGTCCTCGCTGGACGCTGGCAGCTATGACAACTGCACGGCGCAGGGCGACCTGAAGCTGTCGTTCTCGGCAGACGTGACGCAGACTTCCGTGACCTTCGACTGCGACCAGCTGGGTCAGAACGCGGTTGAGCTGTGGGCAACGGATGCGGCAGGCAACCAGGACTTCTGCGAGACATTCATCGAGGTACAGGACAACATGGGTGCCTGCACAGGCAATCCGCTGGTGAGCATAGCGGGCACCATTGCCACTGCCCAGTCCGGTCTGATGGCCGGGGTCATGGTCGAGGTGAACGGCGGAGCCTACTCCCAGGTGACGGGCCAGGATGGAGCGTACTCCATACAGGTACCTGCGGGAGCCGACTACACAGTGACGCCGATCCTGGACGAGGATGTGACCAACGGGGTGACCACGTTCGACCTGGTACTGATACAGCAGCACATCCTGGGCATGCAGTTGCTGAACAGCCCGTACAAGCTGATAGCAGCGGATGCGAACAACTCAGGCGGGGTGACGACCTTCGACATGGTGGTGATCCGCAAGGTGATCCTGTTGATAGACTCGGAGTTCCCGAACAACACCAGCTGGCGTTTTGTGGACAAGGGCTACGTCTTCCCGGCACCGCAGAACCCATGGTCGGATCCGGCGGGCTTCCCCGAGGTGATCAATCACAACGACCTGACGGGAAGCAGTCCGAGCGCGGATTTTGTCGCGATCAAGATCGGCGACGTGAACGGCTCGGCGCTGACCAGCCTGACAGGCACACCGGATGAGCGCAGCGGCGGCGACTGGAACCTTCGCATGAAGGATGATCTGCTCAAAAGAGGGCAGACGCTGGAAGTGCCTGTATTCGGCGACGAACTGGCCATCTCCGGTTACCAGTTCACCCTGGAGCTGGGCGAGCAGCTGGAGCTGGTGGAGGTGAAGGAAGGAGTCGCAGGAGTTGAGAACTTCGGATACACGTTGCTGGAGCGCCACGGGGTACTCACGGCCAGCTGGAATGACCGCGCGGCCAGGAGGCTGAGTCCTCAGGAGCCCTTGTTCAGCCTGGTGCTGAGGGCGAGGGAAGACCTGCAGCTGAGCGAGGAAGTGATGATCAGCTCCCGCTTCACGGCGGCAGAGGCTTATGGTGCCGGAGGAGAATTGCTGCGCCCTGTGCTGGGCTTTGGCGAGGAGCAGTCCGGTTACCGCCTGTACCAGAACACTCCGAACCCGTTCCGGGAGCAGACGACCATCGGCTTCCAGCTGCCTGAATCAACGACGGTGACCCTGCGCGTCTGGGATGCCCAGGGCCGGGAGTTGTACAGGAGTGAGGCTGCGTACGAGGCAGGTTACCATAAGATACCTATGACATTAATTACTGAAAGCAGCGTCCTTTACTATCGCCTCGAGACGCCCGCCTACACGGCGACGAGGATGATGGTGCAGGCGCGGTAAACGTAGCTTTGAAGTAGATTGCAATTTAAATCGGAGGCTTTTCCGGTTAATCTGGTGAAGCATTCAATTTCGAAAAGGGCGCGGGGTTTCCCGCGCCCTTAACATTTTACATTAACTTCAGCATGTTTTGGCTGGAGGCAGATACTGCCGGGCGGGTTTGTGTCAAAGTTTGTGAGGATGAAAACACGCTCTTCCGGGAAGGGTACGGGATTTTCTCGTGCCCTTTTTGATTTGGTGGCAGGGATTGCCGTATGGTGGCAGGCAAATATAAATCAGAGTTAAAAGTGCCTTTTGTGATGCGGTTTCTGGTGAAGGACGTGCTGGATTATACTGGCGATTTGAAAAAAAGCAAAAAATGCCCTGAAAATCAAAGGTCCCCGGCTGTGCTCAGCCACCAATGGTGATTATCTTCAGGAAAGGGCGGAGCCTGACTCAAAAGATCCTGGGTGTTTTTGAAATTATTGCCTCCGGCGCCGGTTAGCTTTTGTAAAGGGCAGGATGCTGCTGGCTCAAATATCCCATTGCAGAGGCCCTTCCCGTAATAGTCGCTCGGGGCTTCGTCCCGCGCGCCTTTTGCGCCAATTGGTCTTTTGAGACAGCCTCCTTTTCAATGCGGGGTGAAGAACAGTGGCAAGTTTTAACACAATCGAAACGGTTGAAAAGCAAGATTTTTTTATTCCTGATTTTGCAAGATTGAGGTGCGAAAGATGAGAAAAATCTCTTCCACTCGGCGGTCGGGTTTCGCCAACCGTCGAGGGGAAGGGGTTTTTAGGGCGCTGGATTTCGCCCCGGGTCCTTTTTAAATGAGGGTTTCTCGCTGAGGGTTCTATAGAGACAGCATCTTTCCGAGAGGTAAATGGCAGTGGCCGAATCACTTTTTGGAGGCACTCACTTTTTGTGCAACACCTGAAAGGTGCCCTATTGAACATCCTACCCAAAACACCTTTTACGCCGGAAATTCAGCACAATGAGGCTTACTTTTTCTTCACCTGCGTAGGTTTGATATTGTAGGTCTTGGAAAACAGGTTGGAAAAGTGGGCTACATTCTTAAAGCCAGAGCGGAAACAAACCTCTTTCACCTGAAGTTCCGGGTCCTGTTCCAACATTTTATAAGCCCGCTGCAGGCGGTACAAACGGAGCAGTTCCATGGCCGACAAATGAGAAACGGCCGCTACCTTACGCTGGAGTTGAGAACGACTCACCAGCATCACAGCGCAGAGCTCGTCCCTGTCGAAGCTGTCGTTGGAAAAATTCTCTTCAAACGCAGTATATAATTTCCGGATGAAAAGATCCGCGCTCAGGGACATCTTGTCCAGTTCTTCCATTTCATTGGTAACAAACACCTCCTCTTCCTGGCCTTCAGCAACCGGCAGATGCTTGCTGGTAAAGCGCTCCTTCCAGCGTTGTTTCAGTGCAATGAGATTCTGCAGGATCATGATGAGCTCCTTCTCGTTGAAAGGCTTGGGCAACACCACGTCAACCCCGTGCTCGCGACCCGCGAGGCGGTCCTCAAGGCCGGCCCTGGCGCTCAACATGAGAACCGGAATGTGATTGGTCAGCTCGTGCGATTTTACCTGCCGTGTCAGCTCGTAGCCATCCATCCCCGGCATCACCAGGTCAGTAATGATGACGTCAGGAAGGTGCTCCAGGGCAAGCTCCAGGCCTTTTTGCCCATCGGGCGCTGCCAATACCCTGTAAAAGGACTTGAGCGAGGATATGAGGTAGGCGGTAATGATCGGATTGTCCTCCACGATTAACACGATAGGCAGATCCTTTGAGGTGCTTTCATTTGCTTCTGCATTGATTTCCTGGGGCAGCGCTGTCGCTGTCTGCTCCAGCAGCAAGGATTGTCGCGGCGCTGAGTTGCTCACAGGAAGCAGTATGGTGAACGTCGTCCCTTTCCCCAGCTCGCTTTGCACATTGATTTCCCCATTGAACAACTCGACCAGGTGTTTTACAAACGATAGCCCGATGCCAAAATGACCCTTCTCGCTTGATTTGGATTTTCCGCGGAAATAGGTGTCGAAAATGCGCGGCAAATCCTGCGGATCTATGCCTTCCCCATTGTCAGTGACCTGGACGATGAGGCGGTCTTCGCTTGTTTTTTCAATGTTTACCTGGATTGCTCCGCCATTTTGCGTGTGCCGGATTGCATTCGTGATCAGATTGACCAGGATGTATTTCAGTCGGAGCGGGTCGAAGTCCATGATCAGCTCAGGTGTGCTTGTGCGGAAGGAAAGTCTGACATCCCTGAACTCTGCCAGCGGACGCAGCGACTCCACGAGGTATTGGATGTATTCGCTGACATTGCTCTGCTGCAATTGAAGTTGCAGTAACTTTTCCTGAGACCTGCCCAGGTCTATGAGCTGATCCACCAACTCCAGGATATTCCTGGTCTGCTGCTGTATGCCTTGTTTGATAGCAGTCATGCTGTTGCGGTCCGTGGCCTGCCGCTCCATTTGCTCAGTCAGGCCGAGAATGATGGTGAGCGGTGTTTTGAACTCATGGGTGACATAGGAAAAGAAGCGGTTTTTTAAGTCATCCAATGACCTGAGCCTCTCAGATTCCTTCTGCATGATGGCCGTCTGGTGTTTTTGTTCCAGTTGCTTCCTTTTGTAAGCCAGCAGGAAGTAGGCGATTCCGACAGCTGCCAGCAGATATACCAGCCATGCCAGCGTGCTGTTATACCAGGGTGCCTTAATGATCAATTCCACCTGTACGCTTGGAGAGGCTTCCCAGTCGGTTTCAAGGGTGGACGCTTGAATTTCTATCTGGTATCTCCCGGCTGCCAAACTTGCCAGGTTGATGTTGTTCTGGCTTCCAAGCCTGACCCAGCTGGCACCCTTCCCGTTGATTCGATACCTGTACTCGCACAGATAGGGGTCGCTGACGGGCATGGCTGCGAATGAAACGGACACATTATTTTCATCGTGGGACAGTTGGATGCGGAACTCATTGTTTTCATTGATAGAAACTTTGGATCCCTCCGTTGTCGGATCTACATCGTAACCATTGACTTTGATGTCGGTGATCACTATGCGGGAAGGTTGCTTTTGCCTGGTGATTTCCAGCGGATCGAAGACGAAAAGGCCCTGGATGCTGCCGAAGGCAAATTTGCCACCTGGCAGTTCCCGGTATGAATAGCTGTTGAATTCCGTGTTGATGGAAAACTTCTTGGTGAAAAAATGATAGATGCTTTTATTGAATGGATCCAGGGTAGAAATGCCCCGGTTGGTGCTCATCCACAGGAAACCCCTGGCGTCCTGTAAAATGCCGTAAACCACGTTGTCTGCAAGCCCGTTTCTGACGGCGTAATTCTCCGTCGTGCCATTGCGGGTGTCCAGGCGGCACAGGCCGTTGCCCCTGGTACCCAGCCAGATGACGCCGGGCATTTTTTTATCTGCATGCACGCACAGTATGTCCTTGACTGCCACGGTGGCATTGCCTTGAAGATACTGAAGGGGTTGGAACTGGAAGTTCGGCGCCGCGTCGGCATTGCTGATTTTTATGAGTCCCAGGTTGGTGGCAACCCAGATATTGCCGTCAGCGGAGGCAGTGATGCCATTGGAGTAAATCATGCCGCTGGGGAGGTCTTTGAACAGGTTAGCGACGTTCCATTCCTCCTTTCTGCCACTGCGGGGGTCAATCCGCAGAATTTCGCCGTTGTTGCCGGCCAGCCAAAGTTGTCCCTTCCTGTCCTGCAGAAAGTGAAGCGGCTTGTCTTTTATGAATTCAAGCTCAGATGGGATTTCAAGCCACTGGTTGCGGTCGGGCAGGTATTTGTAAAGTGAAAGCCGCTCGTTGTTGATGCAGCCGACGGCCCAGCCCTCTCCGTTTCCTTCATAAAAGAGGCTGTAAATCAAGGGTTTGTTTGGAATTTTGTTGAACCACGGCACCAATTGCAGGGAGTTGCTCTTGGCATTGATCATGTTGGGGGCATTGAATATGCCTGGCCAAATATTGCCGTCGGGCAACAGGGTGAAGTTGTAGATGCTCGAATTGGGCGCATAGCGGATGAACTTGTTTTTGCCAGGGCGCAGTATTCGAATGCCATAGCCATTGGTGCCAATCCAAATGTCGCCGTTTTGGTCGATCAGTGAGGTGGGCGTGATGGGCTTGTCCAATTCGACCAGGGTTGGGAACTGGTTGAAAAACCGCATGTTGTTGACACTGGACTTTTCATTGTGTTCCGGAAGGATGTCCAGTGTTTTGACCAGGTTGTTTTTCTTGGAGCCTGCGCTCAAGAGTATTTTCTGGCCATCGGCCTGCTGCAGGAAAAACAGGGCATCGTTCAGCGAAAAGTCACTGCCGGCCAGGTTCTTGGTTTGGAACAAAACCCCTTCCTTTCGCTCTTTTAAATAAAATACGCTGTAGTTTCCGGCCTGCACTGCCTTTATTTCCCCAGCCTGCACGGGGCGCAGTGCGAGTTCTTTGGCATCTGCCATGCATAGGGTGTTGAGGAAATCAACGCCCATCAGTCGGTTGTCTTCACTGAGCAAGAGCCTTTGAACTGGTGCCTGCACGCCCTCCTGCAGCTTGATCTGCTGCAGGCGGAAATCGCTGTTCTCGAAATCGTCGCTTCTGATCTGGGTGAGAAAGTCCTTTGGGGTTTCAATAAAAAACAAGTTGTTTCCTTGCCGTATGCGCATGCTGAACCAGACCCTTTCCTCTGCATCTATCGCCACGCTGAGCACTTCCGAGTCCGGAATGTCGGGCTGTATTTTTTCCAATTCCACAAAGCGGTTGGTGTACGGATCCATGGCAATCAGTCCCTTGTCCGTTCCAAGCCAAAGCAGCCCCCGGGCATCCTCTGCGATGCTGTTTATGCTGCTGGCCCTGAGCGACCAGGGGCTGAAGGGATCCGGTATGAATCGCTTCACTGAGTATCCGTCATAGCGGTTCAGCCCATTCTTGGTTCCTATCCAGATGAAACCGCGGCTGTCTTCGTGCAAGGATTGAATGAAACCTTGGGAGAGGCCTTCTGTGGTGGTTATATTGTCAATTTGATAAGCCTGGCCGATAACCTGAGCCGACAACAGGCCCAGCAGTGCAAGCATCAAATACCTTGGTAGTGCCATAATTACAGTGGTTTGCCGTTTTGCCTGGCCTGTGATGCTGTGATAAGTTGTGCAGGCTTCTGCATGGGGTGTTTCAAAAGTTCACCGGGGCGAAGCACCTGCTAGAGAAAAAGCCTGTTTCAAAAGACCTGGCTCACTTTTAAATTTCGTTCCGCCGGTGCCGCTTGGCTCCCGGGAAGGGTAGGGGCTGTCTCAAAAGTCTCTGTGCACTTTTTAAATTCGTTCCGCCTGCACCGCTTTGATCCCGGAAAGGGCGGTCGGCGGTGCGCCTATGCGCCGCCGACCGCCCTGAAAACACCTTCCCTGCGTGTGAAGTTCGACTGATTTAAAGGCGGTTTCTGGGAGGTCTGGC
This sequence comes from Bacteroidota bacterium, assembly GCA_041159285.1. GTDB lineage: Bacteria > Bacteroidota > Bacteroidia > Chitinophagales > Saprospiraceae > UBA6168. The sequence continues at coordinate 9,526 of JBEAYO010000070.1, forward strand.
AAAACTAACAGGGTTAAAGATCCATAATTTTTTAATACGACCGGCCATAATCTCGCGTGCGGGCCAAGAAGGAAACAAACCGGGTTATTTAGAAAACAAACTGATCTTCAAACCCCTTTTCTGCCTCAGTGGGACCACCGCGGAGAAAGCCGCCCCCCTGAATCGTCAAGTATGAAAAACTCAAGCCCCAGCCCCTCTTTCTTCTGGAAATACTCCAGGCGAAGGGCATGCTTTCCTTTCTTGAGCGCCAGACTCGCCGTGCCGCCTTTCATCCCGTGCAGCCCGTCGTTGTCAATCAGCACCTGTCCGCCGATGCTCAGGCGCGAGCCGTCGTCGGAGCGCAGGTGAAAGGTGTAAACGCCGGTCTGGGGGACGTCCAGATAGCCCTCAAAAACAGCGGCAAAGTCTTCTGTGGCGGCGATGTCAGCCAGGTCAATGCGCTGCAAAACCGTTTGGCTGGCTGCCTGGAGTGCCTTGAAGTCAGGCAGTTTGTCCCAGGATCCCTCGTACAGGCGCAGGGATATACCCGACGTCAGCTTTCCGCTTGCATCGGGGCTTAGGGCCTTGACCTTGTTGAAACTGTATTGTTGGGTTCTGCTGCTTGAACTGTCCGGCCATTGAGCCCGGCAGTGAATGGTCGCGGATTTCCTGATACTGAAGGGCTTGGAGTAGGACTTCCAGTTCAACTGGCCTTTCTTGCCGGCGATGGCATACTCAATGGCTGCATTCCCGGCGATGCATGCCAGTGCCACGTCAGTTTTGCGGTGGAATATCCGTGAGATATTCGTCGGGCTGGGGGGCATTTTTCCCTCATGGGTCAGCTTGATCAGCTGGGAATCCATCTTGAGCACTTTGCGGTCGTAGGTCATCAGTCCGTTGTTTTCCGTCTCAATGTCGGAAGTCTGGGTGTAAACTGCGGCACTGAGGCCCTGGGTCTTTGCCAGCGGGAGCAGTTTCCTGTAAAGGTCCTCGTATTTTTCCAGGAGCTCCTCCGGGGAAGTCTTCAACTCGTAGCCCCAGCCGCTGGTGGTCCACTGATGGCCCTGGAC
>JBEAYO010000071.1:0-10550 GCA_041159285.1 Bacteroidota bacterium
GGTTTTTAGGGCGCGGGGCTGCGCCCCGCGCCCTTTTCAAAGAGGGGCGGCACCGATGGAGCAAGCCGCAAGGACTTTTTTATAATCAACGCTATCTTGTCACCAACTGAAACTATCAACATGAAAAAACTGGCCTTGCACTGGAAGATATTGATCGGAATGCTCGCTGGAATCCTGGCAGGAGCCCTCGCCGTCAACCTTGGCCATCAGCAATTCGTAATAGACTGGATCAAACCCCTCGGTACCATCTTCATCAACCTCCTGAAACTCATCGCCGTACCCCTTATCATCGCCTCCCTCATCAAAGGCGTCTCTGACCTAAAAGACATCTCCCGGCTCTCCGCCATGGGCGGCAGAACCTTCGGCCTCTTCATCCTCACCACCGCCATCGCCATCGCCACCGGCCTGGTGATTGTCAACATCGTACAACCCGGCAACCTCATCGAGGAAAGCACCCGCACCACTATGCTGGAAAAATTCGGCGGCGACGCCTCCGGAAAAATCGCCGAAGCCACCCAGCAACAAGGCCAGGGACCGCTCCAATCAATCGTGGACATCGTGCCCGACAACATCTTCGCCGCCGCCTCCGAAAACGGCAACATGCTCCAGGTCATCTTCTTCGTCATCTTCTTCGGCATCGGCCTGGTGCTCATACCCGAGGAGCAATCCAGACCCGTCAAGGCCTTCTTCGACGGCGTCAACGAGGTCATCCTCAAACTCATAGACCTCATCATGCTGGCAGCCCCCTACGGCGTCTTTTCCCTGCTGGCCACCCTGGTGGTCAACCTGCCCAGCCTCGACCTCTTCGCCGCCCTGCTGGGCTACGCCGCCTGCGTGGTGATCGGCATCCTGATCCTCCTGCTCGCCTTCTACCCCGTCCTCGTGAAGGTATTCACCGGCCGCAGCTACAGCTCCTTCCTCAAGGGCATCGCCCCCGCCCAGCTGCTGGCCTTCAGCACCAGCTCCAGCGCCGCCACCCTGCCCGTCACCATGGAGCGCGTGGAAGAACACCTCGGCGTGGACGAGGAAGTGGCCAGCTTTGTGCTCCCTATCGGCGCCACGGTCAACATGGACGGCACCGCCCTCTACCAGGGCGTCGCCGCGGTATTCATCGCCCAGGCCTTCGGCATGCACCTCGACCTGGCCGCCCAGCTGGGTATCCTGCTCACCGCCACCCTCGCCTCCATCGGCTCCGCCGCTGTCCCCGGCGCAGGCATGGTCATGCTCGTCATCGTGCTGGCACAGGCCGGCATCCCTGAGACGGGACTAGCCCTCATCTTCGCCATCGACAGGCCCCTGGACATGCTCCGCACCGTGGCCAACGTCACCAGCGACGCCACCATCTCCATGCTGGTGGCCAAAAGCGTGGGTAAGCTGAACGACCCGCCCGCGGAAGCGTGAGTACTGGCTGACCCTGTGCCCGACCGGCAATCAACTATTTTTTTCACCTATAAATCATTAATTTTTTATGGACCAACTTTGTGTGTTTCGTCGCTTCACAGCGACGCTCGCCCTTGCCGTGCTAGCCGTCGCCGGCTTTTCGCAAGGGTTTACCGTGACAGGAACCGTGTCGGACGATAAGGGGAATCTGCTCCCCAGCGTCACCGTCCGGGTCAAGAACTCTGATGTCGGCGTGTTTTCCGAAGTGGACGGCACTTACCGCATTGACGTGGCCAATGCCAACGACGTGCTCGTCTTCTCCTACATCGGCTACCAGACGCTGGAGGATGCCGTCAACGGACGGCGCAACATCAATGTCATCTTGCGCGAAAGCGCCAGCCTCCTCGACGAGGTGGTGGTCATCGGCTATGGCACCCAGGAAAAGGAGGATGTCACCGGTGCCATTTCTTCCATTGACGGGGGCGCTCTCAGGAACCTTCCCGTGGCTGGCGCCTCCCAGGCCATCCAGGGCAGGGCAGCCGGCGTGGAAGTGGTGCGCAACGGCGGCGCTCCGGGCAGCGGCGGATCCATCCGCATCCGCGGCACCGGTTCGGTGAACAACGCCGACCCGCTCATCGTCGTGGACGGCGTGCCACTCACCTACGGCAACCTCAACAACATCAACCCCAATGACATCGCCTCCATCGAGGTGCTGAAAGACGCCTCCTCTTCCGCCATCTACGGACAGCGGGCTGCCAACGGGGTTGTCATCGTCACCACCAAAAAAGGGGGATTCAACCAGAAGACCAATGTCACCCTCAACACCTACTGGGGCAGTGCCAGCATCCCGAGCCGCATTGATGTGCTGGATGCACCCACCCTTGCCCTGGTGAAAAAAGAGGCCTACAACAACGACGGACTGGCGGTACCGGACATTTGGAACGAGCCTGCCTTCCAGGTGCAGCGCACCAATTGGCAGGACGAACTCTTCCAGTCGGGTTCCACCCAGAACTATGACTTCACCATCAGCGGCGGCAGCGAACGCTCCCGCTACTCCTTCACCGGCGGCTATTTCAATGAAAACGGCACCATCCAGACCTCCTACTACGACCGCTACTATTCCCGCCTGAATGCAGAGTTCAAGGTCAACGACTGGCTCAGCATCGGCGAAAACCTCCAGATCACCCGCCAGCAGGGCAACTTTGTGAACACCACCTCCGCCCAGACAGGCCTCGTTTGGAGCGCCATCCGCTTCCATCCCGGCCTCCCGGTCATCGCCGAGCAGCCACTTCCAGGCCACGAAGTCGGCGATTACGGCTCCTCTGAAATCAGCGGCGAATTCGGCGACATCAACAATCCCGTTTTCACCACCGACATCGAAGACGACAAGGAGCGCTTCGACCAGGTGCTCGGAAATGTCTATGCTGAAATCAAACTGTTGGAGGGCCTTAAGTTCCGCACCAACTTCGCCCTCGATGCCTCCTTCTTCAACCGCGCGGAGTTCAGCCCGATCATCGACCAGCAGATCCGGAAGAATTCCCGCAACAGCCTCGGCATCAGCTCCAACGAGAACTATGCCCTGCTGTCGGAGTACTTCCTGACCTACGACAAGACGTTTGCAGAAAAACACACTGTCAACCTCGTGGGTGGCTACACGGCCCAGGACAACTCCAGCCAGTTCCTGTATGCTGAAAAACGCGACTTCCCCAACGAGGATCCTGACCAGCGCTTCATGAACACCGGCCGCTCGCTGTCGAACATCTCCGGTGGCAAGTCAGAGTTCTCCCTGCTTTCTGCCTTTGCCCGCGCCAACTACTCCTTCGACGACCGCTACCTGCTGACGGCCACCATCAGGAGGGACGGCTCCTCCCGCTTTGCCCCTGAAAACCGCTGGGGCAACTTCCCGGCATTCTCTGCCGGATGGCGCATCTCCCGCGAGCCATTTTTCGAAAACGTCTCCGGCATCAGCTTCCTCAAGCTCACTGCCGGCTGGGGCTTGCTTGGCAACCAGAATATCCCGGACTACCAGTACTACGCCCTCATCAACAGCAGCCGCCGCTACTCCTTCGGACTCGACGGCTCCACACAGATCACCGGCGCCAGCCTGGGCCGCTATCCCAACGAAAACGTCACCTGGGAAAAGGCCCAAATGACCAACGTTGGCCTGGAGCTCGGCTTGCTCGACAACAGGCTCTTCGGTACCTTCAACTATTTCATCAAGGACACCAAGGACATGTTGCTCTCTCCTCCGACCGTGGGCTCTGCCGGCCGTACCAGCGTGCCCAACCAGAACGTCGGCGAACTGCGCAACCAGGGCCTCGAAATTGAACTGAGTTACCGCCAGAAAGCAGGAGAGATCTCCTACCAGATCTCCGGCAATGCCGCCTTCATCCAGACGGAAGTCACCAAACTCTACAATGGCAACTTCCTCGGCTCCCAGTTCTATGGCCGCCCCAACCAGGAAATCGCCCGCACCTACGAAGGCGAGACCATCGGCACCTTCTACGGCTGGCGCACCGACGGCCTCTACCAGAACCAAGCTGAAATTGACGCGGATCCCAGCCTGAGCAACGACCCGCGCCGCTCCCAGGGGCTCGTGCAACCCGGCGATGTCCGCTTTGTGGACCTCGATGGAAACGGCCTCATTGATGGCAACGACCGCACCATCATCGGCAATCCCACGCCGACGATGACCTACGGCCTCAATGCCAACCTCGGCTACAAAGGCTTCGCCCTCAACCTCTTCTTCCTCGGCGTCCAGGGCGTGGACATCTACAATGCCGACCGCATGCAGGGCCTGGATGCTTCCTACCCCTTCAACATGTATCAGGAAATGGAAAACCGCTGGACCGGCGCCGGCACCAGCAACAGCATTCCGCGCGCCACAGTCAACCGCAGCAACCTGAACCACCGCACCTCGGACCTGTTCATCGAGGACGGCAGCTTCCTGCGCCTCAAGAATGTGTCGCTCAGCTACAACATCCCGCAGTCCGTCACCGACAGGCTTAAAATGTCCAACCTCACCGTCTATGTGACCGGACAGAACGTGTTCACCCTGACGGGCTACTCCGGCCTCGATCCGGAGCTGGGCTACATCAATGACAACCTGCAGCGCAACGTGGACTACGCCCAGTATCCGCAGGCCAGAAGCTGGGTCTTCGGTTTGACGGCCGGCTTCTGATCTGTTCCATTTTCAAATTAAAAAAAATAAAAAAAGCATATGAAAAATATTCTCTATTTCATTCCGCTGGCGCTGTTGCTGAGCAGTTGCGGCGAAGATTTCCTGGACGCCACGCCCTATGGCCAGTCCACCTCGGCCAGCTTCTGGCGCAATGCCGACGATGCCGTCTCAGCGGCCAATGCCATGTACGAGCCACTGGCCGATGAGGAATTTTACGGCCACAGCGAGCAGACCTTCGAGATTTGCGGCGATGACTTCTGGCGCGCCGGCGACCACGGCGAGGACCAGGCCATCGAGGACTTCACCTTTGACCCCTCCAACTCGCAGCTGCGCCACAGCTACACCTTCAAATACGAGATTGTCAACCGCGCCAATGCCGTGCTGATTAACGTCCCGGACATCGACATGGACGCGGCGCTGAAGAACCGCATCCTCGGGGAGGCTCACTTCCTGCGGGGCTTTGCCAACTGGCGGCTCCACGTGATCTACGGGGAATTCCCGCTGATCACCGAGGAAGATGTCAGGAACAACAACTTCAACAAGCCCAAGGCCTCCATCGAGGAGATACAGGCTTCCATTGAAGCCGACTGGCTCAAGGCAGCCGAGTTATTGCCGGCCTCCCACAGCGGCGCCGACATTGGCCGTGCCACCAGGGGCTCGGCCTACGGCTTCCTGACCAAGCTGGCCATGTACAAAGACGACCTGGCAAACGCCATCAAATACGGCAACGAGGTCATCAACGGTCCCTACGAGCTGGCCGGCGATTACGGGGACAACTTCCGCATAGAGACGGAGAACAACCCGGAGATGCTCTTCGCGGTCCAGTCCCTGGATGGCTGGTCCGCCACCACCTACATCATCTACTCCACGCCGCGCCCCTGGGGTGGATGGGACTTCCACGAGCCTATCCAGGACCTGGTGGACGAGTTTGAGGCTGGCGATCCCCGCCTCGACTACTCCATCCTGAAGCCCGGCGACCTCGTTGACCTGGGTGGGTCCGATGGCGTGCAGGCTTACGATGCTTCCTTCTCCAGCACGGGCTATCACTTCCGCAAGTTTGCCTCCTGGCGTTCCAGCGGTGGCTTGAACGAGAGCCAGAATGTGCCGCTGCTGCGGGCTGCGGATGTGTACCTGCTGGTGGCGGAGGCCAAGATCCGCCAGAGTGGTGCCGGCGCTGGCGATGCCGAGTTGAACGAGGTACGCACGCGGGCTGGCATGCCGGCTATTTCCGGAGCTACTTTTGAGGATTTGATGCATGAGCGCCGGGTGGAGCTGGCTGGTGAGAATGAGCGCCATCAGGATTTGATGCGTTGGGATCGGGCTGACTTGATTGATATTGTGGAGCACTACAAGATTGACAGGGGTTCCTACAAGCCTTCCCGCAATTTCCAGCGTCCGAAGCACTATTATTTCGCGTTGCCGCAGCGGGAGATTGACCTGAGCAACGGCGTGCTGGTGCAGAATTCGAATTACTAAGGGCTGAGGCTCTCTTCTGAATAGTGCGCGAGGCGAAGCCCCGCTCACAAAAATCCCCTTCTTCGGGGCGGTTTGGATTCACCAAACCGCCCTGGGGAAGGGGATTTTTGTGCGCAAGGCTTTCTCAAAAGACCCGGCAATTCGTTTCGCCGGTGCCGATTGTTCCCCGCGCGCCTTTTGCGGGAAGGTGCCTCGCAAAAGGTTCTTTTTAGACAGCCCCGGCCCTTTCTGAGGGCCAGACTGCACCGACGGGTAAAATTTCAAAAGATCCCCCGGCTAAGCGCCATTTATAAAAGCGAGCTGGCAACGAAACTACTTTTGTTTAATTACTTTTAAGCATTCAAATCAAACTCTGCCCTATGACAAGGCTTTCCGCAGTAAAAACAGCCATCCCTGCCCTGCTGGCGATAGGCCTTCTCTGCAGCAGCAGCTGCAGCCCCTCTGCACCCCCAGAGCAACTCATCATCGGCGACTGGAAGGTGGACTCCACCTACAACTACTACAACGGCTTCGTGCGCAGGCAATCCGGCGACGGGGCCGACTGGGCCGTTTACAGCTATGCCAACGACGGCACTATCAAGGAAATAAAATTCGGAACCCACCGGATGTACCGCTACTCCGTCAGCGGGGACACGCTCTTCTGGGATGCCATCAACGAACAGCGGGGCGTGGATTTTAAAATATTGCACCTCTCGCCTGAACGCCTCGTGCTGCGCAAAGACAAGCCCCCGGTGATTGGCTCGGGAAAGCAGGAGCGCTATGAGGTGCGCTATTTTTCCAGGACCACGGCACCTGAGAGCACGCAACTCTTCAAATCAAGCCCCAGGGATTCCACGGACAACTCCCCCAACCCGGAAAATTCAGTGCAATAAAAAGGAAAGCAGAATCACCTCAAAACTACAGGGAAATTAAAAGATAAATCTTGCACACACAGGCTTGCTCTTAAAGTTGCCGTAACTGTTCAGCCACCCTTGCAGATGCCGCCGGCCGCCCTTTCCGGAAAACAAGCAGCATCTGCAAGGGATGCTAAACAGTTACAAAAAATGAAAAAATTCCACATACCCCTGAATTTGGAGGAAATTCGGAAACCAGCTCACCGGAAAGATTTCTGCTGCCCACTCCCGGATCCTGCGGAAACTTCAAACACCTTCAAGACCTCGTTGTTGCGAGCCGCCACCACCAAGGCAGCTCCCTTGGCCGACTGCAACATGAGCAGCCCCCTACCCTCCCCCGGGAAGTAAAAACCACCCTCCATCAATGACAGCGACCGGAACCTGCCCTCGCCGTCCCCGGCCAGCAGCAAGCCGTTCAGGGCATCATAGTTCCCCGTGTGCGTCTCCGTGGCCGTTGAATTGCCGGATAACAACAAATCCGCCTGCCCGTCGGCATTGAAGTCGTGGACGAGCACGCCATGGATGGGCGCCAGCTGGGCCTCCACCGGCAAGGCATGCACCAGCAACTCGCCATCCCTGTTTTCAAGCCAGACGCTGGAAAAATCGGAAACAGCAATGGTCTCCGCCTGCTCCAGCACCGATGCCGGAAAAATGGACGACCAGTCGGCACGGGCGTAGGAAGAATAGTCGGTGAACCTGGTTTTAAGCCCCGGCAACCTGTTCAACAGGTCATTCCGGAAATGCACGGGAACCTCCTGCCCCTGCAGGTAGTATGTCATCACCGCCTCCCGCCTTCCACTGCCGTTGAAATCATGGGAATAAAGCCGCAAAGGCGTGCTGTCGCTGACCCTGTACGGATGGTTCCTGCCCAGATTGCCGGCCACGAAGTCGGTATCACCGTCGCGGTCCAGGTCTGCCGCTGCCAGGCAGTTCCACCAGCCGGCAGTGCCGGGGACTTCCTGCCGCTCGAGCCGGCCGCCTGTGTTCTTGTACAAGGTCAGAGGCATCCATTCCCCGGCCAGAAGCAAATCCAGCCTTTGATCGCCATCCACATCGGTCCAAAGGGCAGCGCTGACCCGCCCTGCCCGGGGCAATCCGGCATTCAGCTTCTCCGCAACGTCTTCAAATCGCCCGCCCCGGTTTTCCAGCAGGTAGCTGCGCGGGACTTCCGCATAGCGCGCCGGCACGATGCGCCCGCCGACGAACAGATCCAGGTCGCCATCGCCGTCGAAATCGCCGGCTGCCACGCAGGCAGTGCTGCTGCGCATGGCGGGAAGCGCCATGCTGTCCCGGCTGAAATTACCCTTTCCGTCGTTGCGGTATAGGCGGTCCTGGTAATAGGGCGAGCCCTCCGGGAACTCGCTGCTGCCGCTGGTGACGTACAGGTCGAGGTCGCCGTCCTGGTCGGCGTCAAAGAAAAGACAGCCCCCATCTTCTTCGTAATTCTTCCCCGATTCCAGCGGCTTCATCCGGAAGCTGCCGTCCCGCTGCCGGATGGCCAGCTGTCCGGCCTGGCCAAAGCCGCCTCCCACAAAGAAATCCTCTCGCCCGTCGGCGTTGACATCGCCGCCAGCAAGAAAGGGTCCCAGCAGGGAGTGCTTGTGCGGCAGCAAGGGCTGCACCTTGAAATCGGCGTAATGGGGTTCCTCGTGCCGCCAGGCAAGGCCGGAGGATGGGGTTACATCGGCCAGCAAGGGCTTGCTGCCGGTTTTCCGCTGTTGCTTTCGGACGGTTTGGGCCTGCTGCTGCTCCAGTTTCAGCAGGACGCCGGCGGGTATGTTTTCCATAAACTGCGTGGCACCGTCCGGCCAGATGACACGCAGGGAATCGACCCGGTCAGCCGTTCCAAGCCCGAAGTGAAGCACCGGCTCCACGGAGGATTGGTAGCCGCGGCAGGGTTGCAGCTCCTGCACCTGCAGCTTCCCGTCGGCATGCAGTTCCACCCGGGCACCGAAGCCAGCCGGGTTTCCCGCTTTTCCCTGCAAGGCCACGCGCAGCCAGCCCTGCTGGCTGGATTGGTTTTCATAGATAAAAGCGGGATGATTGGCGTTGTTGACCACATAATCCAGGTCGCCGTCCCGGTCCAGGTCGCCGACTGCCGCACCATGGGAAAAGGCAGCTTGTGTGAAACCCCAGGCTGCAGAGACATCCCGGAAGCTGAGGTCCTGGTTGTTTTTAAACACATAATTGGGCAGCAAGGCCCCCTCGATTTGCTCCAGGGCCTTGAGCAGGGAATGCTGCGTGCCACGGGTGTAGCGTTCCTGCATCAGGGCATTCATTTTATAAGCTGCAAAGTCCAGGTTGGTGATGTCGCGGGGGTAGCCGTTGGTGACCAGCAGGTCTTTCCATCCATCATTGTCCAGGTCGCTAAAGAGGGGACTCCAGCTCCAGTCGGTGCTTTGAATGCCGGCCAGCTGGCCTGTTTCGCTGAAAACAGGCATTCCCTCGGGCGACAGCCCCTGGTGCAGCTGCAGGGTGTTGCGCATGTACTGCGGATAGTAGCCGCTCGCGATCTCGGAGCGGAAGCGGTCGTAGTTGACGGAGGCGAACATGAGCTTGCGCCGGAAATTGTCCGGGGGGAGCATGTCCACGGCCACCACGTCCGGCAGGCCGTCGTTGTTGATGTCGGCTACGTCGTTGCCCATGGCGGAGTAGCTCGTGTGCCGGAAGCATGCTTCAGCGTGGTCGGTGAAGGTGCCGTCCTGGTTGTTGAGGTAGAGCAGGTCATTGGAAAGGTAGTCGTTGGAGACATAGATGTCCGGCCAGCCATCGAGGTTGAGATCGCAGATGGAGACGCCGAGGCCGTAGCCTTCTTTGAGGATGCCTGCCCGGGCGGAAACATTCACGAAGCGCCTCCCGTCGTTCCGGTAAAGCCGGTCGGTGGAGGGGGTGTTCGCCCCGGAGCATTTTGGGGCGGATGACGTTGGGGCCGGTTCTTCCGGTGATGTTGGTGAGCAGGTAAACGTCCAGGTCGCCGTCGCGGTCATAGTCGAAAAACGCAGCCTGGGTGCTGTGGCCGGTATCGGCCAGGCCCATTTCGGGCGCTTTGTCGGTGAAGGTGCCGTCGCCGTTGTTGATGTAAAATGCGTTGGCGCGCTGGGTCTCTTCGTGGGGGCCGGCGAAGCAGAGATAGATGTCCAGCCAGCCATCGCTGTTGATGTCCACCATGGAGACGCCGGTGGCCCATTTGCCCTGGGTGTTGATGCCGGATTGCCCGGTGGCGTCTTCGAATTGAAAGTTGCCGCGGTTGAGGTAGAGCCTGGATTGGGTCATATTGGCGGCAAAGAAGATATCGGGGAGGCTGTCGTTGTTCACGTCGCCGATGCCGACGCCGGCGCCGTTGTAGAAGTATTCGAAGGTGAGGATGTTGAGCGCCTCGTCTTCCCGCAGCTCGTTGGAGAAGGCAATGCCGGTTTCCGCCGGGTTTCGGAGCTGGAGGAGTGCATCTGGATTGTCGTGCGGCTTATTGCCGGACTGGCAGCCGGCGAAAAGGAGTGACAGGCAAAAAAAGCTGTTTTTCAGCATGCTAAAAATCTTGTGAAATGAGATGACGGATGCTTTGCAAAGGAAATCCCCTCAACATAAAATGGGATCAGCTTCTGCCTTTTGCCTGCCGGAAA
>JBEAYO010000072.1:0-10548 GCA_041159285.1 Bacteroidota bacterium
GGTTTTTAGGGCACGGGGCTGCGCCCCGCGCCCTTTTCGGGAGAGGGTTGTTCCGGCAAAGCCGCTTCCAGAACTGACCGCAGAAACCACCGAAACTACCTGCAGGACAGCCATGACGAATAAAGACTACCAGGAACTGATGCCGACCTGGCCTCCGGAGCCGGGCGTGTACCGCTTCCTCGATGCGGAAGGGAAGGTCTTGTACGTCGGCAAGGCCAAAAGCCTGAAAAACCGGCTCTCCTCTTATTTCGGCTCCACCAAGGGCATGGCCTACAAGACCAAGGTCATGGTGAAACACGCCAGCAGCATCGAATTCACCCTGGTGGACACTGAGACCGACGCCCTGCTGCTGGAAAACACCCTCATCAAGCGATTCCAGCCGCCCTACAACGTGATGCTCAAGGACGGCAAGAACTACAACTACGTCTGCATCCGCAACGAAGCCTTCCCCCGCGTGTTCATCACGCGGCGAATCATCCGCGACGGATCCACCTACTTCGGACCCTACACCTCCAAAAGCAGGCTCAAGACCATCCTCGAGCTCATCAAGCAGCTCTTCCCCCTGCGGACCTGCAGCCTGAACCTCTCCCCGGAGATGATTGCCCGGCATGCCTCTCGCGGAAAATACAAGGTCTGCCTGGAGTACCAGATCAAGAACTGCTCCGGCCCCTGCGAAGCACTGGAGTCGGAAGCCGCCTACAACGACCGCATAGAGCAGATCAAGAACCTCCTGCGCGGCAACTTCGGCACCGTCAAGCGGCATTTCCAGGACCAGATGAACCGTTTTGCCGAAAACCTGGAATTTGAAAAGGCGCAGCTCATCAAGGACAAGCTCGAGGCCTTCGAAGATTACCAGAGCAAGAGCACCGTGGTGAGTACCACGATCCGCGACGTGGACGTGTTTTCAATCGCAGGGGATGAAAACACAGCCTACGTCAACTACCTGAAAATCGTCAACGGGGCCATCATCAACACCTACACCCAGGAACTGGTGAAAAACCTCGACGACGACGAGCAGAAGCTGCTGGCCTACGCCATCCCCAACCTCCGGGAGAAGTTCCAGTCCATTTCTTCCGAAATCATCGTGCCCTTCGATGTGCCCTGTGCCGAGGAAGGAATCGTGGTCACCGTGCCCAAAATCGGGGATAAAAAGAAGTTGCTGGAACTGTCCGAGAAGAACGTCCAGTATTTCCTGCTGCAGCAAAAAAAGGAGGAAGCATCCCGGTCCGGCAAGCCTACCGCCGCCGACCGCATCCTGAGCACCCTGCAAAGGGACTTGCGCATGGATCGCCTTCCCGTTCACATCGAGTGTTTCGACAACTCCAACCTGCAGGGTTCCTACCCGGTCTCCTCCTGCGTGGTGTTTAAGAACGCAAAGCCCAGCAAAGCCGACTATCGCCACTACAACGTGAAATCAGTGGAAGGGCCCAACGACTTCGCCACCATGGAGGAAGTCGTTTTCCGCCGCTACAAGCGGCTGTTGAGCGAGGGGCAGCCCTTGCCCCAGCTCATCCTCATCGACGGCGGCAAGGGACAGCTCGGCGCCGCCGTCAAAAGCCTGCAGGCCCTGGGCATCCTCGACAAGGTGACTGTGGTAGGCATCGCCAAACGACTGGAGGAAATCTTCTTCCCGGGCGACTCCATCCCGCTCTACATCAACAAGAAGTCTGAAAGTCTCAAACTCATACAGCAGGCGCGCAACGAGGCGCACCGCTTCGCCATCACCTTCCACCGCCTGCAGCGCTCCAAGGATTTCACAAAAACTGAACTGAGCGACATTCCCGGCGTCGGCGAAAAGACAGCCGAAAAGCTGCTCAGGCACTTCGGCGCGGTTAAAAAAATAAGGGAAGCCCCCAGGGAAGAGCTGGAAAAGGCGGCGGGAAAGGCGCTTGCCGCCAAAATACAGACCTACTTCGGCAAGTCCGAGGAAGAGGAGTGATCAGCTCCCGCAGCAATTCGCCGGGTCAGGGCCACGAAGTCGTCAACACTGAGCACCTCCGGCCGCTGGGTGAAATAAGACTCCTCCAGCACGGCCGGGTCCTTGAAAAAGGACTTGAGCGTATTGCGGAGCATCTTGCGGCGCTGCCCGAAGGACTGCTTGACCACCTTTCGAAGCAGGGCTTCGTCACAATCCGGCGCTTGCGCCCTGCGCGTCAGGCGGATGACGGCGGACTGCACCTTGGGCGGCGGGTTGAAATTCCCACTCCCGACGGTAAAAAGGTACTCTGCCCGGTAATAGGCCTGGCTGAGCACGCTGATGATGCCGTAATCCTTCCCCCCGGGCGGCGCGATGATACGCTGTGCCATCTCCTTTTGAAACATCCCTACCATTTCAGGAATCCACGGGCGGTATTCGAGCATCCGGAAGACGATTTGCGAGGAGATGTTATACGGAAAATTGCCGATGAGCAGAAACTCTTTATGCCTGGAACCTGTTTTGTCAGAGAGGGGGGGCGGAGTTTCATCCGGAAACACCTCAGATAAGTCCAGGCGCAGAAAATCCCGGAGTATCAAACGACCGTGCAAGGCCGGGTAATGCGCGTTCAGCCAGTCCACCATGTCCTGGTCGGCCTCGACGGCCTTGAGGTCGATATCCTTTTCGAGGAGGTACTTGGTGAGCATGCCTTTGCCGGGGCCGACCTCCAGCACGCGGGGCACCTGGCTGAGGAGTGCCAGCGCATTGGCGATGCGGCGGGCGATGTCTTCATTGGTCAGAAAGTGTTGGCCGAAGGATTTTTTGGCTCGCATAGGTTATTTGACTATTTTTGGCGCTGATTAGCCGGGAAGTGCGATTTGAACTTTCTCCATGACGCACTGCCGGCAAAAAAAACAAAAGTAAAAAGCTTGTGGAACCAAATACAGAAATAACGGAACAATCTGCCCCTGAAGTTCTCCCGGTGGATAAAAAGAACAAGCCCGTGCTGGGAATCACCGTCGGGGACATCAATGGCATCGGACTGGAGGTAGCACTCAAGGCCCTTTCGCATAAAAAAATCCTGGACCTTTGCATCCCGGTCATCTACGCATCTTCCAAGGTGGTTTCCTATCATAAAAACATCGTGGCGCTCGACCAGCTCACCTTTTACGGACAGCGCAATGCCGAGCGGCTGCATTTCGAGAAAATAAATGTGATCAACATCTGGAACGACAATGTGAACATTACCCTGGGCAAACCCTCCGACGTGGGAGGCAAGTGCGCCCAGATGAGCCTCGAGGCAGCCGTCAAGGACCTCAAGGCCGGGCTGCTGGATGCCCTGATCACAGCACCCATTCACAAAAAGTCCATGCAGCTGGCAGGCTTCTCCCACGTGGGCCACACGGAGTACCTGACCCGGGAATTCCACGCCAAGGATTCGATGATGCTGATGACCAGCGACAGCCTGCGGGTGGGATTGGTGACGACACATATCCCGCTGAAGACTGTGGCAGCTGCCATCACCAAGGAGAAGATCATCAGCAAGCTGCAGTTGATGTACGATACGCTCCGCATGGACTTCGGCCTGGAGCGCCCGAATATCGCCGTATTGGGGCTGAACCCGCACGCCGGAGAGGAAGGCATGCTGGGCGAAGAGGAGGAGAAAATCATCCGGCCGGCAGTGGTGGAATGCAAGAAGAGCGGCATGCTGGTGTTTGGCCCCTTCCCTGCCGACGGTTTCTTCGGCTCCGGACAGTTCAACAAGTTCGACGGCATTCTGGCCATGTATCACGACCAGGGCCTGATTCCGTTCAAAGCCCTTACCTTCGGCAAGGGCGTTAATTACACAGCCGGCCTGTCTGTCATCCGCACCTCTCCGGATCACGGGACGGCTTTTGACCTGGCCGGCAAGAATGAGGCAGACCCTTCTTCTTTCCTACAGGCTATATTCACCGCCATTGACATCTTCCGCAACCGCAAGGAATACCAGGAACTTAAGCAGAACGCGGTTCGCCGCGTGGAGACCGAGGTGGAGGTACAGGAAGGGGATGGCATGTAATGTCGGCGCCCGCGGCTGGCAGCAGTCGCCAAGGCGAAATGCCCCTCGCCTGTCTCAAAAGTAGAGTTTGTCTCAAAAGGCCCGGCAATTCGTTTCGCCGGCGCTGATTGTTCCCCGGAAAGGGCATTCGGCCAGCCTGCAGCCCCGCGCGCCTTTCGCGGAAGGTGCCTCGCCAAAGGTTCTTTTGAGAAAGGCTCATTTTCAGGGTGGGCGTCAGGCCCGCCGAGCGTTCTTTCAGAGGCCAAAGCGGCACCGGCGAAACAAATTTCAACAGTGCGCCGGCGAATTTCAAGGCAGCCCTCAGATTGAAATTCATTCCTGTGGCAGGACTTTTGACAAACTGCCCCCGGCGCCCCAGACTCAGTCAACTGCTCTCACACTCCCTTTTTTCCCATGAACAAGCCAGCGTCAGCTGCACTGCAGCATCATACTGCCAAGCAAGGATACCATGCTTGCCAGACGGCGATCTACAAGGCAAAACGACCGCGGATCAAGCCAAACTCCGGCTGTTTTTTGAAACAAGCACAGTAGTTTCGGCGTAAAAATTTAGTTTACAGTACCTGGCGAAAGCCCTTTGAACGAGTGCATCTCCCGGCAAAATGGAAGGTGTCAAAAGTTGTGGCCCATTTCTTCAGTCTGCTCTGTCGGCGCCTGTTTCCTAGCACAATGGGCAGCAGGCAGTCCACAAGGACTTTTAAGATGAGCCCAGCGGCAAGATCCAGGGGAAACAGTTCCTATTTTCCCAACGCAGGACAACCTGCCAGAAAAAAACAATGTCATGCAGTTTACGCTTCAGTCACAGCTTCCTGATTCCGACTCACTCCTGGTACCCGTCGTGCAAAACTCCGGAACAGACGCTGTGCATGAGCTAATTTCTCAAATGACCGGCATCCCGGCCGATCTGGTCAAAGCAGATTTCAAGGCAACGCTCAAGGAAGTCCAAACGCTCTACTATTCCCGGGAAAACCAAAGCCGCCGCATCTTCCTGCTGGGACTCGGCGAAAAACCCAGGAACTCCGACATCATCAACGCTTTCCGGTCCTTTGTCCACAAGCGCAAAACAAACCTCCCCCAGGAAATAGCCGTCAGCTTTATGCACGGCACCGCCCCGGAACAGCTGGCCGCCTGGGTGGAATGCGCTGCCAACGGACTCCTGCTCGGCTGCTATGACATCGGCCGCTACAAGACCAACAACAACAAGGAAGGGGTGCCGAAGCTCCTCCTGGAAACCGTTCATCTCGCCCTGCCCGAGGAGCAGCTGGCCCCAGCCCGGCAATCGCTTGACAAGGGCGTCGCCACGGCGCAAACACAACTGCGCATTTTCGACCTCGTAAACGCCCCCGCCAATAAGAAAACACCCCAGACCCTGGCAGACTGGGCCCTGGAATCCGGAAAGGAATTCGGCTATTCTGTGCAGGTGCTCCAAAAACAAGCCCTGGAACAACAGGGGTTCCACGCCCTGCTGGCGGTGGGCCGCGGCAGCGAAACAGACCCCGTCTTCATCGTCCTGGAATACAAACCCGAACAGCCTCCCTTGCGCAAAATCGGACTGGTGGGAAAAGGCGTGACCTTTGACACCGGCGGCATCTCCATCAAGCCATCCTCCAACATGCACTACATGAAATCGGACATGGGCGGTGCAGCTGCCGTACTCGGCATCGTGGAACTGGCAGCCCGGCTGAAGCTCCCCTTTCACCTGGTTGGCGCCATCCCGGCCACGGAAAACTCCGTGGACGCCAAATCCATACGCCCCGGCGATGTCATCGGCTCCTACAACGGCAAGACCATCGAGGTGATCGATACCGATGCGGAAGGCCGCCTCATCCTGGCCGACGGCCTCAGCTATGTCGTCCGCAATTTCCAGCCAGAGGTGCTCATTGACCTGGCCACGCTCACCGGCTCCTGCATCCGGGCCCTGGGAACCTACGCCAGCGGCCTGTTTGCCAACAACGATGACCTGGCCAACGCACTGCTTCAGGCCGGAGAAGCCACGGGTGAGCGACTGTGGCGCCTGCCGCTCTGGGACGAGTACCGCAAGGAGCTCAACTCCGATGTGGCGGATATCAAGAACTTCAGCGGCAGCCCTGCCGCCGGCGCCATCACCGCCGCTAAATTCCTGGAGGATTTCATTGAAAAACACGCCAATTGGGCGCATTTGGATATTGCAGGCATGGCCATGGCTGACTCGGAGTTCTCCTCCCAAAAAAGCGCCACCGGCTATGGCATCCGCCTGCTGGCTGAATTTCTGGAAAAACTGGCCCGGCAGTCCTGAAAGCACCCCGGGCACTTTTACCTATGAAAAAACACATCACTGCTCACGGACTTTCATTCGAAGAACTGCTCGATGCACCCAGCCTTGCTGCCCGCATCGAGGCCATGGGCCGGCAAATACAACAGGACTACCAGGGCAAACGACCTGTATTCCTCTGCATCCTCAACGGTGCCTTCATCTTCGCCGCCGACCTGGTGCGCGCGGCTGATGTAGAATGCGAACTGAGCTTCGTAAAGCTTTCCTCCTATCGCGGCACTCAATCCACCGGACAAATCTCCCAGCTCATCGGGCTGGACACCGACCTGCGCGACCGCCATGTCATCGTCGTGGAGGACATCATTGACTCCGGGGAAACGCTGAATCATTTCCTGGCCCAGCTGGCGCAAACCGGCGTTGCTTCCATCCGGCTGGCTGCTCTCCTGCTCAAGCCCACGGCCCTGAAATACCCCCTCAAAGCCGACTACCTGGGCTTCGAGATTGAAGACCGCTTTGTGGTGGGTTACGGGCTGGACTACGACGGGCTCTGCCGCAACCTGCCAAGTGTTTATCAACTATCGGTAACCTCATGAATACATCGCAACTCGAACAATTATGCCAGCAGGTCCGCAGCATCGTCATGGAGACGGCAGCCTTTATCAGCGAAGAAGTGGGAAAGGTCGGCTCGGAAGCCATAGAGACGAAAAGCCTGAACAGCCTGGTCAGCTACGTGGACAAAACTGCTGAACAACAACTGGTGGCGAAACTGGAACCCCTGCTGCCGGGTGCCACCTTCCTGACGGAGGAGGGCACTGTTGCCAGCCGTGACGGCGAGTTCCAGTGGATCATAGACCCCCTGGACGGCACCACCAACTTCCTGCACCAGCTGCCCTGCTTTGCCGTCAGCGTCGGGCTCCGGCAGGGCCACAGCATGGTGCTGGGCGTGGTCTGCGAGGTCAGCCGGCTCGAGTGCTTCTATGCCTGGAAGGGTGGCGGCGCCTACCTCAACGGACGGCCTATTCGCGTTTCCGGGACTACCCGCCTGGCCGACGCACTGATTGCCACCGGCTTTCCCTATCGCGACTATGAGCGCATGAAGCCTTATTTCACGGCCATGGAATACTTCATGCAAAACAGCCGGGGAATGCGGCGTCTCGGCGCCTCAGCCATAGACCTGGCTTACCTGGCCTGCGGACGCTTCGACGGCTTTTTCGAGTATGGGCTGAGCCCCTGGGACGTGGCGGCAGGTATTGTGCTGGTCACGGAGGCCGGTGGCAAAATCAGCGACTTCAAAGGAGGAAATGACTTTTTATTTGGAGAGGAAATGCTGGCTGCAGCACCGGGTGTCTTCGAAGACACATTGAAAGTGATCAGGCAGACTTTCTACCCTTGAAATAGTGATAGCAGGAAAAGTTAGACATGAGCAGCAGGTAGCCATAGGCTGCGTCGTCAACCGGGATGGAGACGATGCGAACCCCGAAAAACTCCTCTGGGTTATAGTATACCACCGGAGCCTGGGTAAAGCCGCCTGTGAGTGCGCCATTTACCAACAGGAAAGGCAGGAAAGAGACGAGATAGGACAGGTAAAAGCGTCCCCGCGGCTGGTTTTTCAAAAAGAGCAGGTGGTAAACATTGAAAAAGCCACACAGTAAAAAAGTAGTAGAAGTATAAAGGCTCTCCCATTTCAGGAAACCAACAGCGAAAAAGAAGATTGCCAGCAGGACTGTCAAGCCCTGCTGTATCGGTGCCAGCAGGTCCCTTTTTATGTAATAGCAAAGGGCTTCGTGGATGAAGACGCAGGAAAAGGGCACGAAGATGAAAAACGTCCATTCCTCCCAGGGAAGGCCGAGCGGACGGAATCCGGTGAGATAGGCGTCGTTGAAGCCCCAGACTCCCACCTTTGTAAACCAAATATCCCAGCCGATGAATATCGCTGCAATCACAAGGCCACCAGGCAGCAGATAGCGCCATTTCCTGTAATAGTCGAGGAGGGGCTCAAAGCTGCGGATCAGCGGGAAAGCAATCGTGAAAAGCATCAGGAGCGCATAGAGCCAATTGGTTTCCAGTGCCTGCCAGTGAGTGAACACAGGAACCTCCATGACAAAGTTGTCGGGTCGCACCTCATTAGTGCTCCACAATGCGCCAATCACCAGCAAGATAAGGAGCCCGAACAGCATCCGGGCGACCGGTTGACTCCGCTTTTCACTCATGCCACGGGTTGGTTCCACTCACTGCGTTTTTTAAAGTATTTTTTCGACACGACCAGCAATCCGAAGGACTCGCAGCCCTGCTTGTTTTGACGGGCATGGTGGGCGCCGTGGGCGCGCAGGATGGCGCGGGAGTAGCGGTTGTCCAACTGGCGGAACCACTCGAAGCGCTGGTGGATGTAAACGTCGTGTATCAGGAAGTAAATGGCGCCGTAGATGGTGATACCCAGGCCCACGAAGAACAGCCAGAAATGGGGGGTGGCGGTCCCCAGGATGATGGTGGAGGCGCCGGGTATGGCGAAGACCAGAAAGAAGAGGTCGTTTTTTTCAAAAAACCTGCCTTCTTTGAAATGGGGCTTGTGATGGTCTTCATGCCAACGCCACAGGAAGCCGTGCATGACGTGCTTATGGGTGAGCCAGGCGACGAACTCCATGCAGCATATAGTTGCCAGCGTGATGAGTCCATATAGAATCGGATGCATGGTCTTACGGTTTTATTGACTGTTTTTTTTTTAAAAAAAGTTTTTTTGCTCTCCAGTAACTTGTTTTCAAGCTATTCCGGGGTGCGTGGACTTTTTCCAGCACCAGGCTTGGGCCACTTTCAGGAAAGGGTACTCAAGGCTGTTCTAAAAAGACACCTCTTGGCGAGGCGCAGCTACCTTGGAAAGGCGAGCGGGACTTCGCCCCGCTCGCCTAAATTCCTTTTTCGCCGCAGTTTGGCTTCGCCAAACCGCGGCGAAAGGGAGATTTCAGGGCGTTAGGCGGGCTACAGGCCCGCCTAACGCCCTTTGCGCGTAACCAAGCGGCACTGGTGTAGCGAATTACCGGATTTTCAGGGCGCTCATCGGGCGGGCCTGTGCTTGCCGAAGGCCCTTTGCAGGACCAATCGCGGTCCTGTCGAAGCAAAATTACAAATTCAAGCTCATGCGCACGGCAGAACTGAACAGCAGGTACAACTTTTTGCCATTGTTAACCCTGATGCGCTGCTCCTTCACCTTGGCAGCCGCCGTGCGGCGAATCTTCTTGAACAAGTTCAGGTAATAAACATAAGCAAGGTACACTCCCAGACGGGCACCCTGCGGCAACTCCATGATCCCCACCAACGCATCGTCAAAGTCCTTCTTGATCTCCACCTCGATGCGCTCCTTGTCCTCCTGCGTGAAGTCGTTGAAATCAACCCCGGGAAAATACACCCGGCCACGCTCGTCAAAATCACTCTTCAAATCCCGCAGGAAGTTGATCTTCTGAAACGCTGCCCCAAGACTTCTGGCTGGTGACTTCAAACGCTCGAACATCTCGCGGTCGCCCTTGCAGAAGACCCGAAGGCACATCAGCCCAACCACCTCCGCTGAGCCGTAAATGTACTTCTCGTACAAGCCAGTGCCGTAAATGGAATGGTACAAATCCATCTCCATGCTGTCGAGAAAGGCGTCGATGAGGTCGCGCTCGATACCGTAGCTGTTCACCACCTCCTGAAAGGCGTTCAACACCGGATTCAGGCTGATGCCCTCTTCAATGGCACGGTAGGTGTCCTGGCGAAAACGGTCGAGGAGCTCCGCCTTGGGAAAGCCGTGAAAGGTGTCCACGATCTCATCGGCAAAGCGCACAAAGCCGTAAATGGAATAAATGGGCGTGCGGAACTCCGGGCTGAACACCCGAATGCCGAGGGAGAAGGAAGTGCTGTAGCGGTGCGTAATCAGACGGCTGCACTCCTGACAGGTTTGATTATAAAATTCAAACATAATGCGAGATTTACCCTGCTAAGATATTTCCGGTATAAGAGTTTCTAAAAAACGCCTGCCAATCTCAACGGTGATTGTCAGCAATGTAATCAGCCACCATCTGCCCGGAGATCAACGAAGGGGGAACGCCGGGGCCGGGGGCCGTCAACTGGCCTGTGTAATACAAATTGCCCACCTTGCTGCTCTTGATCCTGGGCTTGAGAAACGCCGTCTGAAGCAAGGTATTGGCAAGCCCGTAGGCATTGCCCCGGAAAGCGTGGTAGTCCGACATGAAGTCCTTGTGCGCATAGGAGCGCTTGTAAACCACATGGGGACGAACTTCCTGGCCGGTGAGGTCTTCCAGGCGATCCATGACAATCTGGTAGTATTTCTCCCGC
>JBEAYO010000073.1:0-10494 GCA_041159285.1 Bacteroidota bacterium
ATCCTTTCCAGAGGCCAAGCGGCACCGGCGGAACGAATTTCAAGAGCGCGCTGAATCTTTTGAGACAGCCCCCGCGAGTTTCAGACATCGAAAATGCGCCCCAGGATTGTCAAACTGCAACCTTGGCCTCGCAAATATTGTTGTTTACGGGGTCAGGAGAAGTTTTCCCAGGTACTTCGCCGGCCATAGCAACAACAGCTAAACGCATGGAACTGAACTACAAAGAATTTGGTCAGGGCGAGCCGGTGCTCATACTGCACGGCCTGTTCGGCACTCTCGACAACTGGCAGACCATGGCCCGCCAACTTGCCCAGGACTACACCGTTTACATCCTGGACCAGCGCAACCATGGCCGCTCTCCCCATGCCGATACCCATGACTATCCGGAAATGGCAGAGGACCTTCTCCGCTTCATGGAACAGCACTGGATGTACAGCGGTGCCTGTGTCATCGGCCACTCCATGGGCGGGAAAACTGCCATGCAGCTGGCGCTGAAACATCCCGAGCTCGTCAAAAAGCTGGTCGTCGTGGACATAGCCCCCCGGGCTTATCCCGGCAACCACCATGAGATATTCGACGCCCTGCAATCGCTGGATCTGGACAAGATTGGCAGCCGGGCAGAAGCGGACGAGGCGCTGGCGCGCAATATCCGGGAGGAGGACGTCCGGCTCTTCCTGATGAAAAACCTGACCCGCAGCAAGGAAGGGGGCTATGAGTTCAAGATGAACCTGCCCGTGCTTCAGCGCAATTATGACCATATTCTCGCCGCTGTTGAAGGCGATCAGCCCTTTGAAGGCCCCGCCCTGTTCATCCGGGGAGGTCGGTCCCGGCACATCATCGACGCCGATGAAGCCGACATCCTGCGACTGTTCCCCCATGCCCGGATGGCAACCATCGAGCATGCGGGCCACTGGGTTCATGCCGATGCCCCTGCCGAGCTGCTGGCGCTGATACAGGGCTTTCTGAAGTGAGCTTTGCGCAGCAGCTAATGATTGTACAAAACCGTCATTCAAAAGATATTGCCACCTCAAAACGGATAGTTACCTTACTTTTGTGTTGAAAATAACGCAATGAATATGGAGAAAAGCGCCCAACAGCGTGTTGACTATAAAATCCTGCTGAAGGTAGTGGCCCAGTCAAAGCCCTACAGCGCCGTGATGTCACTGGCCGCCTTCCTGGCAGTGCTGCTGGCGCCCGTTGCCATCCTGCGCCCCTATCTCGTGCAGGTCATGGTGGACGACTACATATTCAGATACGACCTGACCGGCCTGCTGCGCATGTCCCTGCTCTTTGTCCTGCTGCTTGTGGCCGAGAGCATCGTCCGCTACGTCTTCCTCTATTCCTCCAACTGGGTGGGGCAGGCAGTCGTGCGGGATCTACGGACCAAGGTGTTCAACCACATCACCTCCCTGCGGCTGTCCTACTTCGACAGGACCCCCATCGGAATCTCCACCACCCGCACCATTAGCGACATCGAGAACATCAACCAGGTTTTTTCCCAGGGCATCATCACCATCATCGCAGACTTCCTCACCGTATTCGTCGTGCTCGGCGTCATGTTCTGGGTCAGCTGGAAACTCACCCTGGCCTGCCTCATCACCATGCCCTTCCTGATTGCCGCCACCTACCTGTTCAAGGAGAGTATCAAGGCCTCCTTCCAGCAGGTGCGGGCAGAAATCGCGCGGATGAACGCCTTCTTGCAGGAGCGGCTGACCGGCATGCGCATCGTGCAGATCTTTAATGCCGAGCGCCAGGAAATGGAGAAATTCAAGAAAATCAACCGCGAGTACACCAAGGCCAACATCGATTCCATTCTTGCTTACTCGATTTTCTATCCCGTGGTGGAAGTCATTTCCGCCGCTTCCCTGGCCCTCATGGTATGGTATGGCGCCCGGGCCGTGCTGAGCGATGAAGTTTCCATGGGCGCCCTGATTGCTTTTCCGCTCTACCTCAACATGCTGTTCCGCCCCATTCGCATGCTGGCCGACAAGTTCAACACCCTGCAAATGGGGCTGGTGGCGGCAGAAAGGGTTTTCCAGTTGCTGGAGCGGGAGGAGCATATAGAGAACAAGGGAACCACACACCCCGAAAAATTTGAGGGAGACATCGCCTTCCGCAATGTGTGGTTTGCCTACAGTGAGCAGGATTGGGTGCTGAAGGATATCAGCTTCGACATCAAGCGGGGAGAAACCCTGGCCCTGGTTGGCAGCACCGGCTCCGGAAAAACCTCCATCATCAGCCTGCTGAACCGGCTCTACGATATACAAAAAGGCAGCATCGAAGTGGACGGGCATAATATTCGTGCATATGAGCTGAGCGCCTATCGAAGCCGGATGGCCGTCGTGTTGCAGGACGTTTTTCTCTTCTCGGGCACCGTGCTTGAAAACATCACGTTGCGGAACACCCGGATCACTAAGGAGGAAGTCGTCGAAGCGTCAAAAAAGATAGGGGCACATGATTTCATCGAGCGCCTGCCCGGTGGCTACGATTACGAAGTGATGGAGCGCGGTGCCACCCTCAGCATGGGACAGCGGCAGCTGATTTCCTTTGTGCGCGCCCTGGTTTTCAATCCCGACATCCTGATCCTGGACGAGGCCACTTCCTCCATTGACCCGGAATCGGAGGCCGTCATCCAGCATGCCATTGAAACACTGATAGAAAAGCGGACATCCATCATCATCGCGCATCGCCTCAGCACCATCCGGCATGCCGATAAAATATTGCTGATGGACAAGGGCAGGGTTCGCGAATACGGTACCCATGACGAGTTGCTCAGGATAGAAGACGGCAAGTACAGGGAGTTGTACGAGATGCAGTTCCTGCCGGCCGGCGTCGCCTGAACAGCATGAATCCGCCAACAAATGAATGAAAAGCTAATGAAAGAGAATGCCAACACTGCGACTACTTCGCCAGTCAATCCGCATATCCTCTATGTGGAGGACGAGCCCAAGGTTGCTGCTTCCGTTAAACAGGGGCTGGAGGAAAACGGCTTCAATGTGGACATCGCGCCCGACGGAGCGGTGGGTACTTTCCTTTCAGGTAGCAGGAAATACGATTTGATATTGCTGGACATCAATCTGCCGCACGTCAACGGCTATGAGGTTTGCCGAAGCATTCGCGCCAAAGACTCCGCTGTCCCGGTGGTGATGCTCACGGCCATGCAATCCATCGAAAACAAGATCTCCGGCTTCGATGTCGGTGCTGATGACTACATTGTCAAGCCCTTTGATTTCAGGGAACTGCTGGCGCGCATCAAGGTGGTTCTGAAAAGGAGAACCTCTGCGGCAGAAGCCATGGAGGACGTAGTGCTTCGCCTGGCTGACCTGGAGATGAATCTCGCCGAAAAAACAGTCACCCGGCAGGGAAACCCGATACTGCTCACCGCCAAAGAATTTGCGCTGCTGGAGTTTTTGATGCGCCGGAAAGGCCGGGTTGCGAGCCGGGCGGAGATCAGCGAGCATGTCTGGGACCTTAACTTCGACACAGGCACCAACGTGGTGGATGTCTACATCAATTTTTTGAGAAAAAAAATAGACCGGAACTTTGAGGTGAAGCTCATTCACACAAAACCCGGCATGGGGTATTTCGTCAAGGAAATTTGA
The DNA here is from genome assembly GCA_041159285.1 of Bacteroidota bacterium. GTDB lineage: Bacteria > Bacteroidota > Bacteroidia > Chitinophagales > Saprospiraceae > UBA6168. The sequence goes on from JBEAYO010000073.1 coordinate 3,603, forward strand.
ATATGAATATTCTGACCAAGCTGACGCTGCGTTTCTTCCTGATCGTAGCCTCTATCCTAATCTTGTTCTCGCTGGCTGTTTACACACTTTCAGCCGAGTACCGAGAGGAGGAATTTTACGGGCGCCTTGAAAACAGAGCCCTCACTACTTCCCGCCTGCTCCTCAATGTGGAGCAGGTCAACAAAGACCTGCTTCGAATCATTGATAAAAACTCCGTACCTGCGCTTCCCCAGGAGGAAATCCTCGTTTTTGACAAGCACTATCATCTTGCTTATTGCAGTGTGGACACCCCCACTCAAAAATTTGGAATTGATATTATCAACAAAATCAAAAAAGAAAAAAAGGTCAGATTTACAGCCGGCGAAACGGAGCAATTTGGCGTCCTCTACCAGCAGGGCAATGAAGAATTCATCACTATCGCCTCCGCATATGATCGCTATGGCCGAAACAAACTGCGGAACCTGAAAATGATTCTCATCTCCGGTCTTTTCGTCGGCAGCGTGATAGTGATTGTGGCAGGTCACTGGTTTGCCTCCCAGGCGCTGAGTCCGCTTTCCAGAATGAACTCCCGGATTTCCAAAATTACGGCTGGCAATCTCAGCGAGCGGATTGACGAAGGGAACAAAAAAGATGAAATCGCCCGCCTGGCCATGAATTTCAACCGCATGCTCCAGCGTCTTGAAACAGCCTTCGAGATGCAGCAAAGCTTCGTCTCCAATGCCTCCCACGAACTGAGGACCCCCCTGGCTGTCATGAGGAGTCAGCTTCAGGTCATCCTGGAAAAAAACCGCACGCCGGAAGAATACCGTAACGTATTGCAATCGCTGCTGGACGATACTTCCTCCTTTACCCAGCTGACCAACGGCTTGCTCGCCCTCGCCCAGTCCGGAGTCGTCAATCCCAATACGCACTTCAAGCCGCTGAGAGTTGACGAAGTGCTTTTCGCCGCCCAGGAAGACCTCGCCAAACGAAAATCCAATTACCACTTTCAGTTTGATTACGAGACACTCCCGGACAATGAAAATGCCCTGATTGTAAAAGGCAATGATCAACTCCTGAGCACTGCCTTCACCAACTTCATGGATAATTCCTGTAAATTCTCTCCGGACAGCACCGTGCATGTTGCGCTGTCCTCCCAGCAGCGCCACATCGAAATCAGTTTCAAAGACCGCGGCATCGGCATCCCTGAATCGGAGCAGGAGAAAATATTTTCTCCCTTTTACCGCGCTGCCAACGCTCAGAACATGGCCCGTGGCCATGGCATCGGCCTTTCGCTCTGCAAGAAAATAATTGAGCTCCATGGTGGAAAAATCTCAGTAGAATCCCCCGCCGCTGCAGGCAGTTTATTCAAGGTGACCCTTCCGCTTGCCTGATTGTCAGCCGACTAGCTCATTTTAATTTTCTTTTAATTCTGCTTTAATCTCACTTTAAAGCCTTCAGTCCAATTTTGTATCGTAAAAGTGTTGGGCGCATTGGCTTTCATGCTGCCATCAATACTTTCCCGCTGTACGATTTCTACAAAAAAACCTGCGTACGCCCGGATTCCTCCGGTGCGCAGCCCTCAGTTCGTCAGGTGTCTTTTGCAAGGCCCTGCATTCATTTTAGCAATTGATCATCATTTTTTATAAGTAACAATTTTGTTCGGCAAGTATCAGAGCAACTGCCCCGCAAAAGAGCGGGGTGGTTTTTATTTGGCAAACCCGGAAAAGATAAGACTTTTATAACTCAAATATGAACATTATTCAATAACCTCGAGTGACTTGAAGGGATGAATCCCGGCATGGCCTGCATATCCTGAACCTTTCATTCCCTGGCAGTCATCTCGTCAAAAACCCTTTACACTTATGCAACATGCATTGCTACGCCTGTTTCTGGTGATTTCATCGCTATTGCCAGTTTCGACCTTTGCAAACACCCTAGCTGCTGACTCGCTGATCTTGAACCTCGACAGCACCATCAACGCCTCCTGCTCCGGAGCAAGTGACGGCGCTTTATTTATCTCCCTGCAGGGCGGGACGGCCCCCTTCAGTTTCCTGTGGAGTCACGGTGATTCCACCCAAAACGCGCTGGGACTTTCCGCGGGCTTTTATCAGGTTGTTGTAACAGACTCCACCGGGCTGCAAGCCAGCCTGGACAGCATCGAAGTGACCCAGCCTGAAGCGCTTGCCATCTTTCTTGTCCAAGTCCTGCAGCCCGACTGTGAAGGCAACCCCGGCAGTCTCTCGGTGGCAGCAAGTGGCGGAACGCCGCCCTATTCCTACAGCTGGAACACCGGGCAGACGGAAGCCAGCCTCGACAGCCTGGGCACCGGCGACTACGAGCTCACCGTTACCGATGCACTGGGCTGCACCGCCGTTTTTGCTGCCGTTTTGCATCCGCAGCTGCCGACCGCCACTGTCTCGGGCACCGGCAATATCACTTGCCTTCAGTCCGAAATTCGCCTGGATGGCAGCGCATCCTCTGCTGCCCATGGGTTCACCTATCAATGGACTGCCGGCAATGGCGGCAATTTTTCCTCCTCCACGGACTCCCTCGTCGTCTTTGCCAACGCAGCCGGTGTTTATACCCTGGCAATAACCGATACCCTGAACGGCTGCACAGCTGTCTCTTTCTATGAGATTGCAGCAGACACGTTGAGTCCTGTTGCCAACGCAGGAAGCGGGGCGCTCCTCTCCTGTTTCATACCCGAACTTCAGCTCGATGGCAGCCTTTCTTCTCAAGGTGTGCAATATACCTACCTGTGGGGTACTGCCGATGGAAACATCCTCTCAGGCGAGACAACCCTCACGCCGCTCGTCAACGCCAGCGGCACCTATCTGCTCACCGTGACCGACACTTTGAACGGCTGTACCGCCACTTCGGAGGTCCTCGTGGAATCCGACTTTAACACTCCCGTCGTGGAAGCACAGGGCGGAACTATCACCTGCTTTGAGCCTGTTGTGCAATTGACCGGCATCTTCGATACCACCGATGTGATCTTCACATGGACGGGGCCCAACGGGTTTTCCTCCCATTTGCAAAACCCGGAGGTTTCTGTCCCTGGTGACTATGCACTGACGGTCACAGATACCTTGTCTGGCTGTTCAGCCAGCACCGGGGCCACAGTTTTGAAATTGGGTGCCGACCTGATATTGACCACTGCCGGTGGCACTCTTACCTGTACTTCTACTTCCGTGCAACTGACAGTTGAGGCGAACACCACCGGGGTGGTGTATTCCTGGATGAGTCTCAACGGATTTGAATCCACGGAGCAAACCCCGACAGTGACGGAAGCCGGCACCTACGTGGTCAATGCCCTGGATACGGTCTATGGTTGCACCGCGCTCGACACTGCCTTTGTCATCACCAATACAATCGCTCCAATTGCTGACGCCGGCGATGGAGCTAACCTGGACTGCAACATCACGGAGGCATCCCTCGATGGCTCTGCTTCTTCCCAGGGTGCTGAATTCCAATACCTGTGGGTCACCTCCGGTGGCAATATCGTCAGCGGAGAAACAACCCTTTTCCCGGTTGTCAATGCTTCCGGTATTTACCTGCTTACGGTGACCAACCAGGTCAACGGCTGCACCGCTTCAGAAGGAATCATCGTCACTGCCTCAACGCCCGTGACGGCTGCTGTCACCACCACGGCTGCCACCTGCCACAACACAGGGACAGGAACTGCCACTGCAAACGCCTCGGGAGGAACCGGCAATTACACGTATGTCTGGTCGAGCGGCAGCCTGGAGGCAACGGCCTCGGGTCTGGTTGCCGGCGAATACTTCATCACTGTCACCGATGGCAGCGGCTGCAGTGCCGTGGCCAGTGCCAGTATCAGCCAGCCGGATCCACTGGTCCTTCAACTCACCGCCACAGGGCAGAGTCTGGCCAACATCAACGACGGACAGGTTAGCTGTGAACCAGCAGGAGGAATTCCGCCATACGCTTTTGCCTGGAGCAATGGAGCCACGGAGTCCCTGATTGCGAACCTGGCACCTGGTTCCTACATGGTCACCGTCAGTGATGCCAATGGTTGTGTATCCATCGCCACCGGAAATGTCAATGAATTCCTCTGCGTGCTGACCGCTTCAATTGCCGGTACTGACGTGCCCTGCTTTGGAGGAGCCAGTGGCACGGCCAGCATTGCCCTGCAAAACGAGGTGCAGCCATTGGTATTTGCCTGGTCCAACGGCGACAGCCTTCAATCGGTGAGCGGACTGGCAGCAGGGCTGTATTCCGTCACCATTTCAGACAGCACGAACTGCTCCAACGAGCTTTCCATACTGGTCGGGCAGCCCGCCGGGTTGCTGGTTTCCGAATTGTTCCATTTCGATGTCGCATGTGGTGAAGACACCAACGGTTTGATTGTGGCAGCTGTCAATGGCGGCGTGCAGCCCTACTCGTTCAACTGGTCCAACGGCAGCACAGCGCCCTTTGTCGCCAACCTCGGCATTGGCGATTACTCGCTGCTCGTGACCGACAAGAATGGCTGTGCCAGGGAGCTGAACAGCACCATCGTTGCTATGGATAATACACCGCCTACCCTGTCGCTTCAGCAGGTGGTGGCCGTGCTGGATGAAAACGGAACCGTTCATGTGACGGTCGCGCAATTTGATGCAGGCAGCAGCGATAACTGCAGCATTGCCCAGTTTTCCCTCAGCAAGGCGCACTTTAACTGCATGGAGTTGGGAGACCACCTCGTTACGATTACGGCCGCTGATGCCAATGGCAACACCAGCGTGGCAACGGCCACTGTCACAGTGGTTGACACCCAGGCGCCGGTACTGCTTTGTCCGGCAGATCAGGCTGTGAGCCTTTGTGATGCGGCAGTGTCCTTTGGCCTGCCTGACATAATTGACAACTGCCCGATTGATGCCGGACAAATCGAACTGGTGGAGGGCCTGCCTTCCGGATCGGCCTTTCCGGTCGGCCACACCACCCAGCGTTTCCGCTACACCGATGCTGCCGGCAATGCGGGAGAATGTTCCTTTGCCGTCACTGTCAGTGAACAACTGGAAGTTGCGGCGAACGCAGCCAATGCCAGCTGCCATGGATTTTGCGATGGCACCATTGCCCTGACGCTTGCCGGCGGGGTACAGCCCTATCAGGTTTCCTGGTCCAACGGGGCTACCGGAGAGGAAGTCGCAGGATTGTGCCCTGGCGATTACACCGCTACGGTCACAGACGAGAGCGGCTGCGAGGTTACCCTTTCTGCTTCCATTGCGGAGCCGGCCCCGCTGGAACTGGCTGTCCTCGAGGTTGTACAGCCGCTATGCCCGGCCGATGCCGCTGGTTCTATTGCGGTTGCGGCCAATGGAGGAACGCAGCCCTATGCCTTTAACTGGTCGAACGGCGAAGCTGGCGACAGCATAGCCAATCTCAATGCCGGCATCTACACCCTTGAGGCAATTGATGCCAACGGCTGCACGCAAAGCGTCACGTTAGAAATTGCCGCACAGGATGCCGAATCCCCCGTGCTGTCCTTGCAAGCGGCAACCCTCAGCCTGGGTACTGACGGAACCGCTTCGCTCTCGCCGGAGCTGTTTGATGCTGGCAGCACAGACAACTGCGGGATTATTTCCTGGACTGTCACACCCTCCTCATTTGATTGCAGCCAGACCGGCGACAACACCGTGGTGCTGACAGCCACAGACGGCAGCGGCAACACGGCCACGGCCACAGCCACCGTCACCATTGTGGATGATATTGCGCCGGTGCTGACCTGTCCGTCAAACATCATCGTTGGCTTTTGCGATTCAATAGTCGCCTATTCGACCCCTCAGGTACAGGACAACTGCGGCGTGGACCCTGCCTTGCTGCAACTGACTTCCGGACTTCCCCCCAACGCCGTCTTCCCGGTTGGCCTCACCACAGTGGCATTCAGCTGCCAGGATACGGCTGGCAATTCGACAACTTGCTCCTTCACTGTCGAGGTGGCAACGGCTGGTACAATTGAGGTAATCGCGGAGAATGTCAACTGTGCCGACGCCTGTGACGGGAGCATCAGCCTGCAGATTGCCGGCGGCTCCTCACCCTACACGATTGCCTGGAGCAACGGGCAAACTGGTTCTACTGCCTTCGACCTTTGTGCGGGCACCTATGCGGTGACGGTGACGGATGCATTTGGATGTTCCAGCATTGCTTCCGCAACCATTGGAACACCGGACCCACTGAGTCTGGCTGTTGATGGGGTAGCCAACGATGTCGAGAGCGCGAGTGTTGGCGCCATCAGCATCAGTGTTTCCGGCGGCACGCCGCCCTATGCCTACTCCTGGACTAAAAACGGGCAGGCTTTTGCGACGAGTGAGGATTTGAACGGCATTGGTGCCGGACTGTACGGCCTTGTAGTGACTGATGCCAATGGTTGTGAGCTGACCTCAGCCACCATTCAGGTGACCAACATTGTCGGCACAAGGGAGGCAGACCTGAGCTACCTGGTGAAATTACAGCCCAACCCTGCATCTGATTGGACGCAGCTTCAGTTAACGGGCTTGGAGCAGGAGAATTTGCAGGTGTTTATATTCGATGCAACAGGTCGGATGCTGCAGTCACAGCAGTTTGGCAGTGGTGCAGTAAGCCGCGTACTCGACTTGTCGGCGCTGGCTCCCGGTTTTTACACGGTGAAGGTGCATGCAGCAGGAGGCGTTGCCACGCGGAAGCTGGTGGTGAACCGTTGATGCCAGTCGGCACTGCGAGTGCCATTGAAAAGAAGTTGTGTCAAAAATATCTTTGGCGAGATGCCTTCTTGAAGGGGGTGGGGTGCAGCTCCGCCCCTTTTTTTTGCGGCAGCTTTTTCTTAAAGCCGCTTTGCCGGACTATTGGGGCTGTCTTAAAAGAACCAGCAATCCGTTCCGCCGGTGCCGATTGGCTTCCGGAAAGGGTAGAGTGTTCAACTGGTCATATTTTATGC
>JBEAYO010000074.1:0-10431 GCA_041159285.1 Bacteroidota bacterium
CCCAGCCCCAGGCAGCCTGCCCCCCTTCTCCTTTCTCAACAAAACCCTCAGGGTGCCCATCTGGGTTTCCAGCATGACTGGCGGAACAGAATGGGCCCGAACCATCAACCACAACCTGGCGCGCGCCTGCAAGGATTTTGGCATGGGCATGGGACTCGGCTCCTGCCGCTCGCTGCTCTTCAGCGATGACACCCTGCCCGATTTCAACGTGCGCCCTCTGATCGGCCATGACCTGCCGCTGTATGCCAATCTCGGCATCGCCCAACTGGAACAGCTCATCGAAAAAGGAGAACTCTGGCGCGTCCGTCAACTCCTGGACAAACTGCAGGCCGACGGACTCATCATCCACGTCAACCCCTTCCAGGAATGGATGCAGCCTGAGGGAGACCGCTTCCAACGGCCACCCCTTGAGACCATTGTCACCTTTTTGGATCAACTGCGGGATGTTCCGGTCGTGGTAAAAGAGGTTGGTCAGGGCATGGGGCCGGAAAGCTTGAAGGCCCTTTTTCAGCTGCCTCTGCAGGCGGTGGATTTTGCAGCGGGGGGTGGCACAAATTTCGCCAAGCTGGAATTACTGCGCAGCGATGCCGCCAGGCAGGAAATTTACACCCAACTGGCCCATGCCGGCCACACGGCTGAAGAGATGGCTGGTTTTACCAACGATATCGCAGCCGAGCTGGGTGATGCCATCCGCTGCCGCCAGGTAATCATCTCCGGTGGCGTCCAGGGCTTCCTCGACGGGTATTACCTGATCCGAAAGCTGCGGCTCAATGCCGTTTACGGCCAGGCCTCCGGATTCCTGAAGCACGCCCGGGGAACTTATGAGGAGCTCTATGCCTACGTGGAAGCCCAGGTGCGGGGACTGGAACTCGCCGCTGCATATTTGAAAGTAAAATAATCGTTGATAGAAAATGAACAGCCAGGACAAAACGATTGCAGGCTTTTCCAAGCTGCCCAAGGCCGACAAGATGAAATGGGTTGTCGATAACTTTTTTTTGGAAAAGGAGGAGGTAGCTGCCCGGCTCAGCAGCTGGTGGCATCCGGATGAGGAGCAGCAGCGCCTGATTGACGGCTTCAGTGAGAACACCATCAGCAACTTCCCGATGCCGCTGGGCATAGCTCCCAATTTCCTGATCAACGGCAAGGTGCATGCGGTGCCGATGGTCATCGAGGAAAGCTCCGTGGTGGCCGCCGCCTCCAGCGCTGCCAAGTACTGGCTGAGCAGAGGCGGTTTTCATGCAAAAGTACTGGGCGTGAAAAAGCTGGGGCAGGTTCATTTCTCCTGGAGAGGGGATTTCAACAAACTGCACAGCGTTTTTCCGGAATTGAAAGCCGAACTCTGTGCTGATGCCGCCCATATCACGGCCAACATGGAAAAACGCGGCGGCGGCATCACCGACATCCAGCTGCTCGATCTTTCCGATCAGGAACCACATCTTTACCAGCTAAGGGCTGCCTTTGACACCCGCGACAGCATGGGGGCGAATTTCATCAACTCCGTGCTCGAGCAATTTGGCAGGACGCTGGACCGCTTCATTTCCCTGCATCCCGTTTTTGATGAAAATGAGGAACGGGATGTGGACATCATCATGTCCATTCTTTCCAATTACACACCGGAATGCCTGGTGCGCGCATGGGTGGAGTGCCCGGTGGAAGCACTCGGTACCTTTCCCGGTGGTTATACGGCGCAGCGCCTGGCCGACAAGTTTGCCAAGGCAGTGCGCATTGCCTGCATTGACCCCTATAGGGCTGCCACGCACAACAAAGGTATTTTCAACGGCATTGACGCCGTGGTGCTGGCCACTGCCAATGATTTCAGGGCGGTGGAGGCTTGCGGCCATGCCTATGCGGCCCGCGACGGCCAGTATCGCAGCCTTAGCCGCTGCACGGTGGAGGACGGCGTCTTCCGCTTCTGGCTGGACATTCCGCTGGCGCTGGGCACTGTCGGAGGCCTGACGCACCTGCACCCCATTGCCAGGCATGCGCTGGAACTGCTGGGGAACCCTACAGCTGAAGCGCTCATGGAAATTGTGGCCTGCGTGGGCTTGGCCCAGAACTTTGCGGCGGTGCGATCCCTGGTGACGACGGGAATCCAGCAGGGGCACATGAAGATGCACCTGGTCAATATTCTGAACCACCTTGGTGCCAAGGCGCCGGAAATAGAAAAGGCTGTTCAGTATTTCGAGGGCAAGGTGGTTTCGTTCACGTCGGTGCGACAGTTCCTCGAGATGGAACAGGCCAGCCAGGGTTCCTGATGCTCAACTGGGGTTTCGGACACGCGGTGCGAAGTCCCTCTCGCATACCCCTCTCTCTTTGAGGCTATCTTAAAAGACGCTCTTGCGAGGTTCCTGATCCTAAAAGGCGCGCGGGGCGAAGCCCCGCACGCACTAAATTCCCCTTCCTCTGAGGCTGTCTCAAAAGACTTTCGCCGCCTGCGGCGGCGTAATAAAATAATGGCGTTCATTCAAAATATTTATTGGCGGCGCCAGCCACCAAGGGTCTTTTGAGACAGCCTCCGCAGGAAGGGGAATTTAGGGCATTCGGCCGGCCTGCAGCCGGCCGAATGCCTTTTCCGGGGAACAATCGGCGCTGGCGGAACGGATTGCCGGGTCTTTTGAGACAGACTCAAGGCGGATTTAGTGCGTTCGCCGGGCCTCAGGCACATTCCGGGAATATATCAGTTGCCAGCGCTGCTTCTGTGCTAAGCCCGTTCCCATATTTAAAATCCATACTTCCCTCCTTAGATTTCAGCCTATTGTTTGTACATTTGTTGACTGGAAATGCCATGCAGGCTTCCGCAAGCATCTTGCAACGCTAAAAACACAGCAATGACCTGGAAATCAATATTACCGGCGCTTTTTATCCTGTTTCTCGCCGGCTGCGAAGAAGTGGCACCCGTCATCACCGGTGCAAGAGAGCAAGAAAACCCCGGTCCGGACCTGGAAGGCCAGCAACGGCAGGTGCTCATTGAGGAATTCACAGGCGTCAAGTGTGTCAACTGCCCGGCTGGAAGCCAGGAAATCGAGACCTTGCTGAGCATCCATGGCCAGCAGCTCGTCGCCGTTTCCATCCACGCCGGCGAGTTTGCACCTCCCTACCAGGAGAGTGTCTATGATTTCAGGACACAGGAAGGAGAGCAAGTGCTGAGCTACCTGGGAGAGCCTTTTGGATATCCCACCGCCGTTGTCAACCGCCGTAAGTTCGACGGACAGTTCGACCTGCAACTGGGCAAGGGAGAGTGGGCAGGTTATATCGAGGAAGAGAAAGCGCTGCCTCCAAAGGTGCGCATCGGCATTGAACGCGGGTTCAATCCTGCCAGCCGCAGGCTGGATATCGACGTCACCTTGCTGGTTGACGAAGATATCACGGCTGATGACATTCGCCTCAGCATCATGGTTACGGAAAGCGGGATAAAGGATTTGCAGCTGACGCCGGCCAGTTCCCAGCCCAAGGCCGATTATGTTCACAAGCACGTGCTGCGCGGCATGGTCACTCCTTATGATGGGGTCGGAATCACAGAGAACCTGACGGCTGGCACCTTGCTCGTCAAGTCTTTCAGCTACGAGGTCCCTGCGAGCTGGGTAGCGGAAAATTGCGAGATCCTCGCCTTCGTCAGCCTCTTTGGCGACCAGAAAGACGTGCTGCAGGCACAGCAAATTCACATGGTGGAGTAAAAAAGCGCTTATACTTCCTCCATGGCCTTCATTTTTTCGGCGTTTTCTGCTATTTGCAGGGACTCAATGATTTTTTCCAGTTCCCCTTCCATCACCTGGTCCAGGTTGTAAAGGGTTAGTTCGATGCGGTGGTCGGTGAGGCGGTTCTGGGGGAAGTTGTAGGTCCTGATCTTCTCGGAGCGGTCGCCGGAGCCGACCAGCGATTTCCGGCGTGCGGCGATGTCGCTGGTCATTTTCTCCTGTTGCATTTCGTAGATTTTTTGGTACAACTTCTGCTCGGCGATGTCGCGGTTCGAGTGCTGGGAGCGCCCCTCCGTGCATTCTACCACCACGCCGGTGGGCAGGTGCGTGATGCGAACGCCGGACTCTGTTTTGTTGACGTGCTGTCCGCCTGCGCCGCTGGATCGGAAAGTGTCAATCTTGAGGTCTGCGCGATTGATGTTGACGTCTTCCATTTCCATTTTGGGCATGACGGCCACCGTGGCGGCAGAGGTGTGAACCCGGCCTTTTGACTCGGTTTCCGGCACGCGCTGGACGCGGTGGACGCCGGACTCGAACTTCATCTTTCCGTAAACGCCATCGCCTTTCACCTCCATGGACACCTCTTTGAATCCGCCGACAGCCCCTTCATTTTCATAGAGCGGCAGCGTTTTCCAGCCCTGGGACTCGAAGTATTTGGAGTACATGCGGTACAAGTCGCCGGCAAACAAGCTGGCCTCGTCACCGCCGGTGCCAGCCCGGATTTCAAAGATGACGTCCCGGGTGTCTTCCGGGTCCCTGGGGATGAGCAGGTTTTTGAGTTCCTCTTCCAGTTGTTCCTTGCGAGGTTCGAGTTCCTGCAGTTCCAGTTTGGCCATTTCGCGGAGTTCCTCGTCTTTTTCCCGGAGGAGTTCGCGGGAGCCCTGGATGTTTTCAAGCACGTTTTTATAGGCGAGGTAGGCGTCCACCACCTCCTTTAGTTTGAAATATTCCTTGCTCACTTTGGCATAGCGTTCCTGGTCGTTGACCACGGAGGGGTCTGCGAGTTGTTCCTCGAGTGAGAGAAAGTTATTTTGTATGGCTTCCAGTTTATCCAGCTTCATGTTAATTTATGATTTTTGCGTGCAATTGGGGAATGGCGTGTAAAATTAACAAACCCAAGTTAAACAAAGGGATGGCAAGGCAAGTTCCAATCATATTAAACCTGGAGACGGCCACGGAGGTCTGCTCCGTCTGTGTTTCCCGCGGCGAGGAAGTGCTGGCGCTGGAATCCGCCGGGGGGGCGAACGATCACGGCAGGGTCGTCACCCTGCTCATATCCTCTTGTCTGCGAGTCAGTGGGCTTGAAATGAGGGATTTGCAGGCAGTGGCGGTCAGCGGCGGCCCTGGCTCCTACACGTCGCTGCGGGTAGGAGCTTCTGTTGCCAAGGGCATCTGCTATGCCCTGGATTTGCCGTTGATTGCCGTTGATACCCTTCAGTCGCTGGCGAGGGCAGCTGCCCTTCAGCTGCCCGGGGATCAGCTATTGTACTGTCCGATGATTGATGCGCGCCGAATGGAGGTTTACTGTGCGCTTTTTGATGGCGGGAGCAGGAGGCTGACGGCGACGCAGCCGCACATCGTCACGGAGGCGTCTTTTGAGGAATACTTTTCCGTCGGCCGGCGACTGGTTTTCATTGGCAATGGTGCGCCAAAGTGCCAGGGTATTTTGCCGGAGGGCAAGGCGGTTTTCCTGCCTTTGGCCTGCGATGCAATTCATTTGGTGCACTTCTCAAACCAGGCGTTTCTGGAGGGCAATTACGCCGACCTTGCCTATTTCGCTCCAAATTACCTCAAGGCTCCTAACATTACCCAGCCGGGAAAGAGTTCCTTTCCGCAGTGACTAGAGAACAGACCGGAAAGAAGCTTGTCTCAAAAGATCCGCTGCGATTTTAAAAATCGTTCCACAGATGCCGATTGACCCCGCAAAGGGCGTTCGGCTGGCCGCAGGCCGGGGACGAGCGCCCTACAATCCCCCTTTTCCGCAGCGGTTTGGCGAAGCCAAACCGCTGCGGAAAAGGGGGTTAAGGAGCGAAGGGCGCAGCCCCGCGCTCCTTGGCGAGAGGGCGCCTCGCAGCAGGTCTTTTGAGGCAGCCTTAATTTCAAAATAGCCGGACACCTCAATTCAACGCAACCAGAAGTTTACGCGTGGCAAAATCTTTTTATTTTACCAGGATGGAACGTCAGTTTCAAAGAAAACAATTCAAAGTCAGCATCACCCGGTTCGGGCACGGATTAAAATTAAAAAATATTAAATAATTGATTTTTAAATAATTAAATTAGTGGTTTGAGTACAATGCATTTTACTTTTATATTTTTCTCAATTTAGAAGAACTTTGTATTTTCGCCTTTGCTATATGAGTCTTTAGCATTCAATACCTGTTAATTATTCGATTGGTATAATTCTTGGTCATGCAGGTATGAAAATTTTATTAATTTGAGAAAACTTTAAACGTTCTTTGGACAATTTTTTAACCGTATTAAAAAACATAGATATGAGAAAGCAAAAGAGCGAAACTATTGTATTAAAGAAGGGGAAGGAGGAGATTCAGCTCGACTATGCTGAGCTTAGAAAAGCCGTTCTGGTTCTCCGGGCCATCAATCACAAGCTTCGCCAGCGAATAATAGATTTGTTGGAAGAGAATGAAAAAATGACCGTTACGGACATTTACATCAAGCTGAGATTGGAGCAATCGGTAGCTTCACAGCACCTTGCCATCCTCCGCAGAGCAGGTGTGGTAGCCACAGAAAGACAAGGGAAATTCATTTTTTACACGTTGGATAAGGATCGTCTGTCTCAAATTTCCAAATTGGTAGAAGATTTAGCTGCCTGATTCGCATGTCGGACTCGGGTACCGCCGTTTAGTCGGCATTTTTATGTATTTGATTATTTTTTATCCCACATGAATAAAATCCAACAAACGATCTTGATTTTCACTTTTTAACAAAGTGTCTTTTCGTCAGATGTGTGCTGGCACCACCGGTCAAGAAGCGGTAAAAAATGCTGTAAATCAATAGGTTTACAGCATTTTTTTAATAATCATTTTGAAAAAATAATTATAAACCGCATATTTGCCGTCGCACATTTTTTGAAAATTCAACTTCTATGAGAAAGGCTAAGGTAAACATCAACAATGACAAGTTGCAGTTGTCAACAGACATCCTGCGTGCACTTGCCCACCCTTTGAGAATGAAAATCCTGTCATTCATTGATCAGAATGAAGTGATCAATGTCAACAAGATATACAACACGCTCAAACTCGAGCAATCCATCACCTCCCAACACCTTCGCATCCTGAGAACAGCAGGACTCGTTGTCACTGTACGGGATGGCAAGTACATTCACTACAAGGTTGATTACGACAGGTTGCAGAACACAGTCACTGCAATTGACAAGTTCCTGGACAAGAAAAATCGGTAAAACCGGTTTTTTTATCCCTCGATGAAAAGCGCGGAGATGGAGCGATGCTCGTGCGTGTTCCTGATAGCCCTGGCGAAAAGCCTGGCAGTGGAAAGCACCTTGATTTTCTTGCTCCGGTTTGCCGTCTGAATGGGGATGGTGTCGCAGACGATGAGTTCCTGCAGGGCTGACTTTTCGATGTTTTCATGAGCCTTTCCGGAGAGGACTGGATGTGTGCAGATGGCCCGCACGCTCTTGGCTCCCTCTTTGATCAGGATGTCAGCTGCCCTGCAAAGGGTTCCGGCAGTATCCACCAGGTCGTCCACCATGATGATGTCAGCTCCCTTCACATCGCCGATGACTGTCATTTCAGCCACCTCGTTGGCTTTCTTGCGGTACTTGTCGCAAATGACAAGGCTTTTTCCAAAATGCTTGGCATAGGTGCGGGCGCGCTTGACGCCGCCCACGTCGGGCGAGGCGAAGATGACGTTGTCAAGGTCGGTCCCTTGCAGATAAGGCATGTAGATGGCTTCGCTTTTGAGGTGGTCCACGGGGATGTCGAAGAAGCCTTGGATCTGGTCGGCGTGAAAGTCCATGGTCATCACGCGGTCGGCACCGGCAGCCTGCAACAACTCGGCAATCAACTTGGCAGAGATGGGCACGCGGGGCTTGTCCTTGCGGTCTTGACGGGCGTAGCCGAAATAGGGAATGACCGCCGTGATGTAGCCTGCGGAAGCCCGCTTGGCTGCATCGATCATCAGCAGCAGTTCCATGAGGTTTTCAGCTGGGGCAAAAGTGGACTGCACGAAGAAGACGAAAGCCCCCCTCACCGATTCATTGATAACGGGCTGCATCTCGCCGTCGCTGAAGCGATTGACATCCAGCGCACCCAGGGGCTGCCCATAGTAGTCTGCGATTTTTTCGGCCAGATAGCGGGATTGCGTGCCGGAGAAAATTTTTACTTCTATCATAGTGTTTGATGCGAAATAAGAAGCACTGCCTGGCGCTGCGGATATCCCTCCTGCCATCGGCTTGATGAATGTGTCAATGTATTGCATTTGTCAGCATTGGATTGTTTGCCAAAGCGCGGGGCTGATGCTTGCTGAACAGCGCTGTAAAGATAAGAATTCTTCAAAAAACAGGATGATATTATGCAAAATCAAGCGGTGTGACTTTCCTCACCTTGATTTTTTGCGCACTTGCGCGAATTTTGCAAAAAATGCCAACACATGAAACTGTATCTGCTGCTGAGGTCCTTGCCATCCCTGCTGTTTGTTTTATTCCTGCTGCTGCTGCAATCCTGTCACCCTGGTGGCAAGCCGGGCAGCCCAAACGCACTGCTCGAAGCGGCAGCCCGCAACCAATTTGCAGGCTACTGGTACCAGGGCGAGGCTGAGGTCAACAGCTACCGGCTGGAGCAGCTGCGCTATGGTGAGATGCGGGAAGGGGAGGCTGTGTTTGTGTTCGTAACGGAAGACCTTTCCCGTTCGAAGCAGGTAAAGCTCGACCAACCGGACAAGGCCGGAAACAGGAAAGTGACGGTGCTGAAGCTGAATCACCTGCGTCGCTTCGTGACAGGCATTTACGATTACTCGCTCATGTCCTCCGTGTTTACACCGGTGGATACCAGGCGGCACCCGCATTCGCTCAAAACCACCACGACCGTGCAGGACTGGTGCGGGCATGCCTTCACGCAACTCAACCTGAAGGGCAACCGCTACCTGGTGCGCAATTTTTCCTATTTTGAATCTTTCGGCGACCAGCGCGACCGCATTCCGGCCGCCCTGTTGGAAGATGAGCTTTGGAACCGCATACGGCTGGGGCCGGAGAACATTCCATCCGGGGAAGTGGAGGTGGTTCCCGGGACCTTCTTTGCCCGGCTGCTTCACAAGGAAATAAAGCCGCAAAAGGCGGTTCTCAGCCTTGAGACGAAGGAGGGCATTGGCCGGCTCAGCCTGAAGTACACCGGCCTTAGCCGAGAACTTGAGATCCGCTTTGATCCTTCCTTCCCCTACAAGATCCTGGGCTGGACGGAGTTGGACGGGGGGAAAGTGCTGACCCGGGGCACCTTGCTGGAGAGCGTCAAGTCTCCCTATTGGCAGCAGAATGCCCTGAAGTTTGAGCAATTGCGGGATTCATTGCAGATCAGGCACTGAGGGGTTTCACTTCCTTGTTGTTGATGGCTTGCTCCATCAGCGATGGAAATTGGTCGGGTGTGCAGGCGAACACGGGAATGCCCAGCGAGGTCATCTTCGCGGCATTGTCCTTGTCGTAAGACGGGGCGCCCTGGTCGTCGAGCGCCAGCAGGGCAATCAGGTTGACGCCCGAGGCCTTTAGCGAGGCCGCCAGTTGCAGCATCTTTGCGGGGTTGCCTCCTTCGAAGAGGTCGCTGAGGAGTATCATGATGGTATCGCTGGGTTGCCGGACGAGCCCCTGTGCATAGGCCATTGCCCGGGCGATGTCGGTTCCTCCTCCCAGCTGTACGCCGAACAGCAGTTCGACGGGGTCTTCCATGTGTTCTGTCAGATCCACCACGGCGGTATCAAAGGCAATGAAGTGGGTCCTGATGGAGCGGATGGAAGCCAGGATGGCGCCCAGTACGCCCGCGTACACGACCGAATTGGCCATAGAGCCGCTTTGATCAACCAGCAGCAGCACCTGGCGGAGCGACTGTCCGCGCCGGCCATGTCCGTAGAAGCGCTCTGGAATCACGGCGCGCAGGGATACCTGGTAGTTTTTCAGATTCCTGCGGATGGTGCGGTGCCAGTCTATTTCCCGCAGCCGGGGCCTGCGGTTGGATGTTGAGCGGCTCAGCGCCCCCAGCACTGCCTGTCGCAAGGGGTTGCGCAGTTTTTTTTCCAGTTCCTCCACCACTTTCCTGACCACCATCCGCGCTGCATCCTTTGTCTTTTCCGGCATTACCTTGCTGAGGGTAAGCAGGGTGACGGCGAGGTTCACGTCCGGTTCCACAAGTTGCAGCAATTCCGGTTCCATCAGGATTTTCTTCAGGTTCAGCCTTTCGAGAGCGTCTTTTTGCATGACCTGCACCACTGGTGTCGGGAAATACTTGCGGATGTCGCCCAGCCAGCGGTTCACGTTGGGGGAGGAAGGCCCCAGCCCGCCTTTCCTGTCCGTGTTGTACAGTGCCTCCAGCACGTCATCCATGCCCTTGCTGGTGCCCTGAAGAGGGGCGGCTTCTCCCTCCGGGTCGGAGGCCTTGCCGAGTATGAGGCGCCATTTGTGCAGTTTGTCGTCCAAATGAAATGCTGTTTTTGAAGCGATGCAAGGTTCTTTTCATGCCTGGCGGGCAGTTGCCCGAGTCAGCACAGACTCCTAGGC